>JBKJSR010000517.1:0-3882 GCA_046594355.1 Bryobacter sp. | reverse complement strand
CGCCCTTTCCCCGGCTTTGTTCATTTCCATCCTCACGGGCGGGCAAACGCCCATGCGAGTTTGAAATCAGAATCCGTTCTACAACCAACGCCAATAGTGTCTCTGGCCGCAGCCGCTTCGGCCAGAGACTAAACTACTCTAAGCGTCTTTGAACTTCGACGCCTGTGCCGGCGTCATGCTCGGATTCTTGAAATCGATGCCCATATACTTCGTCAGCCGCGGAAACACTTCCGTGTTCCGAACCAGTCCCTCAAACGGCAGACTCCCCGGTCCCGTCGAAGTAATCAGCGGATATTCACTGGTATGAGTCATCCCGGTATAGCCGACGCCATAATAGTTGCTCAACACCTGACCCAAAACTCCGAACACCCGGTCCTGCAGCTTGTTGATCACCACACCCTTCTTGCCGCCGGCGGAAGCGGCGACAAACTCCGCCTCTTCCGTCGTAATCACGATGCCGCGCTCTGCTTCGATCACTTCACGAATCCTCGCCCCACTCGGTTTCGTCCCAAACATCCTTCCCAGCGCATCAAACGAACTCTTACCCTTGACGATCCGCTCAAAGCACTTGCCGGAATCCACATACTCCAGTCCCATCCCGTTCAGGCCCGGATTCGAATTCCCGTGGTCGCTTGTAGTGATCACGAGCGTATCTCCGCGCTTCGCCGCAAAATCAAGACACACCCCAAGCGCGTCGTCGTAAGCCAATTGATCCCAAAGCTGCGCGGCAATATCGTTATTGTGCGCCGCATGATCGACCCGAGCTCCCTCCATCTGCATGATGAATCCGCTCTTCGCTTGACTCGCCAGCGCATCCAGCGTAAAGCTCGTCATCTCGGCTAGTGTTGGCGCATCTCCCCGGTCAATCGTATAAGGAACATGAGAGTCCGAAAACAAACCCAACACCGGACCAGCCTTCCGCTTCGCCATCAACTCCGTCTTCGACTTCACCACCTGATAGCCACCCTTCGCATAATCCCCAGCCAGATCCATCTTGTCCCTGCGCTTCTCCGGCATAAAAAACCGTTGCCCGCCACCCAGCACATAGTCCACGCGGCCCTTGTACTGGGGCGCGATCAGATGCTCGTCGTCGCGGCGGGCCTGCGATGACGCAAATCCCGCCGGTGTCGCATGCGTCACCGTCGCCGTCGTTACCAGCGCCGTCTGCTTCCCTGCCTGCTTCGCCAGCTCGAGTATCGAAGTCAGCTTCGTTCCGTCCGGCAAAACGTTCACCGCCGCATTGAAAATCCTGCTTCCCGATCCCCACGCCGAAGACGAGCTGGACGAATCCGTCACCGGTGAATTGAGCGCCGCAACATCCTGCACTCCGCGCGATGCCGTCATGTCGTTCATCATCGCCGCCCAGCGAGTCCCCTTCCCCCGTGCGATCTGCGAAAGATACTCCCCCATCATCAATACGCTCGGGCTCATCCCATCCGACACACAAAAAATAATGTTCTTCGGCCTTCCCCCTTTCGCCTTGACCTGTGCGGAACTGAGCACAGCCGAAGCTCCAAAACCCAAAGGAAGCGAGAACATTTGACGACGATCCATAATCTATATCTTGCACCAAGTCCTCAATGGCCCTCCACCCTTAGCCCAAAAAGTCGCGGTCCCCTTCGCCTCATGCTAAACTCGTAATTGTTATGCAAGCTGGAATCCACCCCAATTATCACGATGTGAAGGTCACCTGTGCTTGTGGGGCGTCATGGTCGACTCGCTCCACTGTAAAGGGAGAGACACTTCGTCTAGAAATTTGTTCAAATTGCCACCCCTTCTTTACTGGCAAACAGAAACTGATTGACACCGAAGGCCGTGTTTCGCTCTTCGAGCGAAAGGCAGCCAAGTCCAAGCTCCTTCAGGAACAACTGGCCGCCCGCAAGGCATCCAAGCCCGAAGCCGCTCAGTAACTTCAATCGACAATTCAACGAAAAGCCCGCCACCGTGCGGGCTTTTTCTATTTCCTCAAACCCCGCTTCTAATCTTTACAAAGAACCTCAAAAACCTTTGACGCATCCGGTCTAAAAACCATCCCAGTAGCAGCCCGCCGGACAACCCTCCCAATCCAACAAACCAGAGTCCCCTTTTGGCTTCATCGATCGCCGGCAAATGCAACGCCACGATCTTCCATTCGCCGCTGGTCCTGATCAGCGTCGAGCTCCCATCCGCGATCGCCACCTCCCCATCAAGCTTCATCTTCCGTTCGTAGTAGGCCTTGATGTCCGCATGTCCGCGCGATACATCGCCGTTCCTCCATGTGACTGTCGCGCCCGCATCCATTTGCCGCAACAGCCGGTCGATGTTCTGCTCATTGCTGCTCGCCTCAACCTCGCGCATCACCTTCGACAGCGCCTTGCGGTCCTCCGCATGAGCGTCCGTCGTAGCAGCTTCCTGGCCAAAGGCCGCAAAGCGAAACAGGCAAAGCAATGTTGGCAACCAGCGCATGGAGCATCCTCAATTCGATCTTCGCTCATGGGCAGCCCCACATGCATTCACTTCGGCAAAACGCTAGAATGAAGGCATGCCCCGCCTTGCAGCCGCCCTCCTCGCACTCTCACTACTTTCCGCCGCGCCTCCTCCGCAAATGACTGTCTTCAAGACAGCCACTTGTGGCTGCTGCGCCAAGTGGGTGGAACTCGTCCGCGCCGCCGGCTTCCGCGTCACCGTCAAAGAAGTTGCCAGCACCGCCTCTGCCCGTCAATCCGCCGGCATCCCTGAGAAATATGGCTCTTGCCACACCGCTCTCATCGATGGCTACGCCCTCGAAGGTCACGTCCCAATCGCAGACATTCAGAAGCTGCTCCGCGAAAAGCCAAAGGCCCGCGGGCTCTCTGTTCCCGGCATGCCCATGGGCTCCCCCGGCATGGAAGGCCCATACAAAGATGCCTACGCCGTCATGCTCATCGGCACTCCCGACGGCAACTCGGTCTACCATCAATACCCCGGCTCGCGCTAAGCAGAGGGCCGCCCCGCAGGGCGGCCCTCTTTACTCTGCGTACTGAGACTGAAAACTAGCTCAGGCGGCTCCACCACGGCTTGGCCGACGAGAGGGACGCATTCACCGCGTTAATGTTTTTGACGCCTTCGCTGCCGAGCCAATCCGTCAATGCGGACAAGCCCTGCTTTGCGTAAACCGGAATGCCTTCCTTCCATGTCGCACGACCGCAAAGCACGCCACTGTAAGGTGTACCCGCTTCCGACGCCATGCTGAGGCTCTCGGTGAACTGCGCATTTCCGACACCGGCACTTAGATAGATAAAGGGCAAGGAAGTCACATCGGCTGCCGCACGGTAGTGACCAAGCGCCTCGGCGCGCGTGTAAGCGGTTGCGCCCTTATAAACACTCGATCCCTCGACGAATTCGGCATTCACGGGCACTTCCACCTTCAACACATCCACCTGGTAGCGTGGCTTGGAAAATTCCTGCATCGTCTTGAGCACTACCTGCGGCTTTAGCTTCGCAAACTCAAGTCCCTTCTCGTCGCCACCCTTCGGGTCATAACCAATGAACTCAAGAAAGAACGGGATCTCGTTATCGGCGCACTCGCTACCGATTCGCTCAATGAAGGCATGCTTGATGTCGTTCACTCCAGCCTCGTCAAAGGGAGTGTAATAGATCAGAATCTTTACTGCATCGGCACCGAGTTCCTTGATCCGGAGCACACTCAGTTCGGGCAGCAGATCCGGCAAACGGCCTTCTTGCGTGTTGTCATAACCAGACTTCTCATAGGCGAGCAGCAAACCGGCATTGGATGCACGAGCCTTCGCCGCCGGAAGTCCAAACTCGGTGTCGAGCAGGATCGCACTCGCATGGGGCGTCAGCACACTCACGACAGCAGGCCATGATGGAAGAATTCAAGACTGCTGTCGTGAGTGTGCTGAC
>JBKJSR010000473.1:0-4328 GCA_046594355.1 Bryobacter sp. | reverse complement strand
TGCGCTTGTCGCTCGAAGCGGTTCCCACCCCTCAACCTGTAAAGGAGACTCTTTGACCCAATCCCATCTGTATCATGCTTCCCGCCAGGAACTCCCGGCGAATCTCACGACCGCCGTATCGCTCCATTCGCACACCAGCCGCTCCCGCGAAACGATGAGCTTTATCCCCCGTTACGTAAACAACATCCCCTTCGTCACCGCTCAAATCAATCACCTTCAGGCTAAATATCTCGAACACCATGGCACACCCTTCAACTACTCCCGCGTCTGGTGGACTCCACCTCTCGAACCCAAAGCAGCCTTCGATCTCGAACGAAACCAGATCGAGCGTTCCCTCGGGCGCAAGGCCCTGGTCAGTCTCAGCGACCACGACTGCGTCGATGCCGGTTACGCTCTCGAGATCTTTGCGGAATGTGCCGGTGCGCCCATATCCACCGAGTGGACCGTCCCGCTAGGCCAGAGCTTCCTCCACCTTGGTGTCCACAACATGCAGCCTGCCCGCGCCCGCATGCTCCATTCCGCCATGGCCGAAGTCACCGCCCAGCCCAGCTATCAATCGATCTATGAAATGCTCGACGAGCTCCAGCGAGACCCCCACACCCTCATCGTCCTCAATCACCCTCTATGGGACGAAGCCCGCTTCGGCAACACTGTCCACCTCCAAATGCTCACCGGCTTCCTCGACCGGCATGGCCACCAGATCCACGCCCTCGAACTCAATGGCCTCCGTCCCCTCGCAGAGAACCTCCAAATCGCCCGCCTCTCCAAAGAACGCCGCATACCCCTCGTCTCCGGGGGCGATCGTCACGGCTGCGAACCCAACGCCATCCTCAATCTCACCTCCGCCCAGTCCTTCAACCACTTCGCCGCCGAACTCCGCGACGGCTCTCCCACCCACAACGTCTTCATGCCTCAATACGATGAGCCCCTCCGCCTCCGCGTTCTTCAGCTCATGTCCGATGTACTCCGTACCTACGACAGCCTCGATTGTAACCGCCGCCGCTGGTCCGACCGCATCTTCTATCTTTGTGAAGATGAAACCATTCGCCGTCTATCCGACGTCTGGAGTGGTAATGGTCCCAACTTGATCGGTCTCTTTGTAACCTCCATGCGCCTCGTCGAATCCCGCCGCATCCGCGCCGTCCTTCGCCTCGCACTGGTCGATCAGCTTCATTCCATCGGAAAATAAACCATAACGATGCGCGTAGCCTTCTTCACCGACTCCTTCCACGAGATCAATGGCGTTGCCCATACCAGCCGCAATCTCGATGCCTTCGCACGCCGCCGCAACCTCCCCTTCCTGAGCATTCACGCCGGAGAACAAACGCAACTCACCACCACCGGCAACCACATCGAGCTCAACCTCAAGCGCTCCTTCGCCGGCATCCCCCTCGACAACGACATGAGCTTCGATCTCATGTTCGCCCGCCACTGGCCTCGCGTAATTGCTGCCCTCCGCCACTTCCGCCCCGACGTCATTCACCTCACTGGCCCCAGCGACGTAGGCATCCTCGGCGCAATCGCCGCCACGCGTCTTGGCATCCCCGTCCTCGCAAGCTGGCACACCAACCTCCACGAATACGCCGGCACTCGCCTCGGCAGCCTCCTCTCCTGGTGTACGACAAATTCAATCCGCGCCAAATTGGAAAAGGCCGCTGAAGCCCATTCCCTCGATCTGCTCAGTTTCTATTACGCCTCGGCCCGCTTCCTCCTCGCCCCCAACGAAGAGCTTCGCACCATGCTCGAAATGAAAACGAAACTCCGCTGTCAGCTCATGCACCGTGGTGTTGATCGTGCCCTCTTCCACCCTCTCCGCCGCACTCGTCGCGACGGCACGCTTGTCTTTGGCTTTTGCGGCCGCCTCCGTCCCGAGAAGAACGTACGCCTCCTCGCCCGCATCGACGAAATGCTCATCGCCGAAGGCGTCACCAACTATAAGTTCCTGATCGTTGGCGATGGCAGCGAGCGCGAATGGCTCCAGAAAAATATCAAGTCGGTCGACCTCCCCGGCGTCCTGCGCGGCGAACAACTCGCCCAAGCTTATGCCAACATGGACGTCTTCCTCTTCCCCAGTTGGACTGACACCTTTGGCAACGTCATCCTCGAATCGCTCGCCTGCGGCACCCCCTGCATCGTCACCAGCGGTGGCGGCCCCAAGTTTCTGATCGACAATGAAGCCTCCGGTATTGTCGCCTCATCCGACGCAAAATTCGTCGCCGCCGCAGTCTCTCTGGCCCGCAATGCCGATTGCCGCCGCCGTCTTCGTGAAGGCGCTCTACAATCCAAATTCGTCCAGACCTGGGACGACGTTTTCGAATGCCTCTACAAATCCTACGCCCTCTGCGCTCGCACTCCCTTACCCGGCCCCTCTCTCAACCCTTCCCCCTCTGTAAGTCGATAACTGCGGCTTCGTGAAAACGAAATGACGTTTCCATTGCCCCTCAAGGGAAACAATGAAAACGCCATGGCGTCAATTCAAATTCAGCTTCGCTCTAGCCTTCTTTTTTGCTGCTCGAAGAGCTTTCGCTACTCTTTGTCGCCGCAGGCTTAGATTCAGTCTTTGCCGCAGGTTTGCTCTCGGTCTTCGACTCCGGCTTACTCTCGGATTTACTCTCCGGCTTGCCCTCTGAAGTGCCCGAGCCCGAAGCCGCAGGCTTCGACACGCTTTCCTTCTTATAATCCGTAATGTAAAATCCAGTCCCCTTGAACTGAAAAGAAGGCGCACTCATCTGGCGCTCCACCGTACCCGAACCCTTAGTCGGACACTCTACATTCCCCTGTCCACAATTCGTAAACGGCTCATCGTTGAACTTCTGGAGGGACTCAAACGTTTTACCGCAATCCGTGCAGCGGTATTCATAAATCGGCATTCTACTAGTTTCGCAGGTTCGTTTCTAGCGCTTCAAAGCGGCGTCTGGATCAATCCCCGCCATCGTCTTCACACCGTTCAAAAGGTCCAGCGCTTTCTTCATCAGCGTGTCCTCCACGGGCTTGTCCGAAGTCGTATTCGGCACTCCGTCGCCATCCGGATCTTCGTCCGCGCCCAGCTTGGCATCGGCCATCGGATAGTTCGGCACAACGCCTGTATCCTGGATCGCCTTGCCATTCGGCGCATAATACTTGGCCACGCTCAAGATCACCGCGCTGCCGTCGTCGAGCGACAAAGACTTCTTGATCGACGCATCGCCATAAGTCCGCTCACCCACAACATCGGCGCGCTTGTTATCCAGCAATGCCGCTGCAAACACTTCCGCCGCCCCAGCCGTTCCGCGATTCACAATCACCACCACCGGACTCTTCCACGCCTGCTTCGCTACATCCGCGTTAAAACTCTGCAAATCCATGCGCTGGCCCTTCACGGTACCAATCGCGCCCTTATCCAGAAACCACTGTGCCAGCGCCACGCCTTCCGCCGGATCGCCCGTCGCGCAATGCCGTAGATCGAGCACCAGCTTCTTCACGTTCTTGCTCAGCGCACTGTCGATGCCTTTTTTCACCGCATCCTTCAAGTTCCCTTCAAGCGACGGAATTGCAAAGGTCGCGATCCCGTCAGGGCCCAGCGTCAACACCGGCGCAGGGTAAACGGTCTTCACGCGCGTCATCGTCAGCTTCTCCGGCTCCGGCTTCCGCGCCCGCAACACCTGCACATCGATCGTCGAATTGTCTTCGCCCATAAACAGCATTTCCGCATACGCGAGAGGCATGTCGCGCGTTGAAATCCCCTTGATCGTCTCAATCATGTCGCCCGTGCGGAATCCTGCCTTTGCCGCCGGCGATCCCGGGATGGAATCGACGACGCTCACATAACCAAAACGCCGACTGAGCACTAGGCCCACATTCGCCTTAGCTGATCCTTTAGTTGCCTGATACTGCTTGTACTGATCTGCGTTCAGGTAACTGGCAAAGGGGTCGATCGATTCGAGCAATCCGTTCAGGGCACCAAGCGTGACATTCTTCATGTCCGGCTCTTCCACGTAATCGCTTTTGATGCGTGTGATCACTTCGCTGAACACGCTGAAGTGCTTGTACGGGTCGTCGCTATTGCTGGCGCTACGTCCAAGCTTCACGCCAACGAGCAAAAGCGCGACGACCGCAAGCGACGACGATACGAAAAATAACTGAAATCGGCGATTCATGTGAGTGGCTATCTCCCCATCTAATGTTATCAGACGGCGTCTCGACCCTTTAGTTTCACTTCCTCACTTCAATTCCCTGATTCCCACGTCCCAATATCGGTGCAACCCGCCAGAAAACTGCAAGCCCTGCGTAGGCAATTCTTCGATGGGCCAGGCTCCATCTGGGGTGCGCGACTCTTACTGATGCGCGAC
>JBKJSR010000128.1:0-4800 GCA_046594355.1 Bryobacter sp. | reverse complement strand
GTTAGGGGCGAGCAAGCGCGACGGCGCGGGAACGCTGTGATCAAACAGGACGAACATCGGTACTCGAAGCTGGTGCAGATGAGGGAATCGGAGCCTCAAGGCTACGGGCGGAAAATTCAAGTACCGCTACGATTTGCACCCGCGTGAGGTGAAACCATTCCTTAATCTCCCGGCATGCGAATGTCATTCAACATCCAAGCGCCGCCGGCCTTGGCGGGGACACTTTCCACGGTTGGGGATTGTGACCAGTCCAGTGATGGCATGGTTGGATTCTCCTTCGCTGCGGAAGCATTCGATTTCCAACGAGTGCGGCGAGATTGGCGAACGCTATTAGCGGATTAAGGATAATGGATTCTGCTGCATGCGGAATCTTTTTTTAAAGCGCGCGATTGAGCTTGCGGTCCAGAACGTTAAGGAGCGCCGGGGCGGGCCGTTTGGTGCGGTGATCGTGCGCGATGGTGCCATCATCGCCGAAGGCACGAACCTTGTAACCACCAGCCTTGATCCGACTGCGCATGCCGAAGTCGTCGCGATCCGCAAAGCTTGCGCAGTACTAAAGAGTTTTGAGCTAAAGGGTTGCGTGGTTTATGCGAGTTGCGAGCCATGTCCGATGTGTCTGGCCGCAATTTATTGGTCGCGGGCGGAGAGAGTTTGTTTCGCGGCGAGCCGTGAAGACGCGGCGGCGGCGCAATTTGACGATGAGTTTCTCTATCGCGAATTAAGCTTGCCTGTAAAACAGAGATCGCTGCCGATGGAGCAGGAATTACGTGAGGCGGCAATCGCTGCATTTGATGCATGGCGGGAGGACAATGGAAAAATTCGCTATTGATTCGACAGCGGCGCGAGTGCCGGTGCATGTGTTTTATGGCGGGGCGCACTTGTTCCGGCAAGGGCTCTTCCGCAAGATGGGGGAGCGGGCGCTGGGGCTGCCGGAGGCGGTTGGCTTACCCGTCAAGGTGCGCGAGAAGCTGGAGCGCGAACCGATTGAAGACTTCCGGATCGACTTTGAGGATGGCTTCGGCTATCGCTCGGAGAGCGAAGAAGAAGAGGCGGCGACACGGGCCGGTATGGAGTTTGCTCGCATGGCGAATGCGGGTGAATTGCCGTTGCGGATCGGGATCCGTCCGAAGGCGGATTACCGGCGGGCCTGGCATACGCTGGAGACATTTTTGAAGTACGCCACAGGTGCGGCGTTGCCTAAGAAACTGATTGTGACCCAGCCCAAGATCGAAAAGGCAGAAGAGGCCAAGCGCTGGCGTGAAATGCTCGAGAAGGCGGAAGAGCGTTTCTCGTTGCCAGGCATGACGTTGCGGCACGAGATCCTGGTGGAGCATCCGGGGGCTGTGCGTT
Organism: Bryobacter sp.; assembly: GCA_046594355.1. GTDB lineage: Bacteria > Acidobacteriota > Terriglobia > Bryobacterales > Bryobacteraceae > Bryobacter. Next base: position 3,450 of record JBKJSR010000128.1, on the reverse strand, counting down.
GTTTAATCGACATCGTGAAGGCTTGTGAGAATCGTCTCGATGCGGCGCACTTTGGCTGCTACGACTATCTGAGTGCGATGCAGGTGCCGGCACCGGCGCAGACTCTCGATCATCCTTATGCGACGCTAGTGCGGTGGACGATGCAGCAGGTGATGACTCCGCTGGGGGTTGCCGTGAGCGACGGCGCTTATACGCAACTGCCGACGGGGAACGACGTCGGAGCGAGGCAGGCGGCGCTTGCGGGACACAAAAAGCAAGTGTTACGCGCCCTCGGCGAGGGCTTCTATTGCGGGTGGGATTTGCACCCTGGACAATTGCTGAGCCGCTACACGGCGCTCCATGAATACTTCGACCAACACCTGCCTGAGATGCGGCGGCGCTATCGTGCGTTTCTCGATGCGCGCACGCAAGCTACGCTGGCGGGGACGCAGTTTGACGATGCAGCCACGGTTGAGGGACTGCTGGTATTTTTGCGGCGTGGCATGAGTTGCGGCGCATTTACGGAAAAGGACATTACATGAGACTCGTGGTTTTGATGGCACTGCTTTCGATGGGGCTGGGGGCTGCGAAGAGACAGGAGATCAAAGTGGTTGTGGTGACCATGTTTGAGCGGGGCGAGGACACGGGGGATGCTCCGGGGGAGTTTCAACTGTGGGTGGAGCGGGAGAAGCTGAACACGGTGTTGCCGTTTGCGCAGGGCAATCGTCCGTTGCGGACGGACGGCAAGGGCTTGATCGCGATGGTGACGGGTGTTGGCACGGCGAAGGCCGCAGCGGGGGTGATGGCGCTGGGGATGGACCCGCGTTTTGATTTGTCGAAGGCTTATTGGCTGGTGGCCGGGATTGCTGGCGTAGACCCGGCGGATGCTTCGCTTGGTAGCGCAGCCTGGGCGACTTATGTGGTGGACGGTGATTTGGCGCACGAGATCGATGCGAGAGAAATTCCCGCAGGCTGGAAGACGGGCTTTGTTCCGTTGCGTAAAGCCGTTCCTTATGAAATGCCCGTGCGTGAACCGAATGAAGGGGAGATGTACAAGCTGAACGAGCCGCTGGTGGACTGGGCTTACCGCTTGACCAAGGGTCTCGATCTGGGGGATACACCGGCGTTGAAAGAAAGACGCGCGCTGATGACCGGGATGCCGAATGCGCAACGGCCGCCGTTTGTGTTGAAGGGCGACACGCTGCAATCTTCTACATTCTGGCATGGCAAGTTATTGAATGAGTGGGCGAACGATTGGGTGAGTTATCACACCAGTGGTGTTGGAAATTATGTAACTACGGCAATGGAAGATACGGGGACGCTGCAATCGCTGAGCCTGTTAGCCAAGTCCGGGAAGGTGGATCTGGCGCGCGTGCTGATTTTGCGAACCGCCAGCAACTTTGACAGCCAGCGTCCGCAGATTAGCGCGGCCGAGAGCTTGGCGGAGAACAAGGCGGGAGGCTATGCGGGTTTTATTCCGGCGGTGGAGAGCGCTTGGAAGGTAGGTTCGACGGTAGTGCATGAATTGATCGGCAACTGGAAGACATACCGGACCAGCTTACCCAAGTAGGGGTCGGCAAGATAGACTCTATGAGTATGTGGAAACGTAGAGCCTTTTTAGCTGTACCCGGCCTCGGAGTGTTGGGCAGTTGCAAGAGCACGCCCAAGCTGGTTGTGGGTGCCAAGGAAGGCGTAGAAGGGACGCTGATCTCGGAAATTGTATGCCAGTTGCTGGAGCGCAAGCTGAAGGCCCGCATTGAGCGCAGATTCAACGTCAAGGGTTCGACGGCAATGTACCAGGCGCTCCAGGAAGGCCAGATCGACGTTTACCCGGAATATTCGCGGATTGCTTTTAAGGTGTTGCTGAAGGCGGTGGAACCGATTGACGAAGCAATGACAATGGATTCCATGCGCAAGGGGTTTCACACCAATGCCCAAGCAGATTGTCTGCCCTTTCTTGGATTTCAGAATACGTATACAGCGGTTGTACTGGCGGAAAACTTTAACTTCAATTCGATCGGCTCGCTGAGTCAGGCGGCGGAGAGCAAGGCTGGCTGGCGGCTTGGATGTACAAGTGATTTTGCACAGAGCATTGAAGGATATACGGAATTGAAGCGGCACTATAAGTTGGAAGAGAGTGCCGGGACCCGCCTGGAACCGGTGAATCAGCTTTTCTTTGGACTGCGGGATAAACGCATCGACATTCTCATTACGGGTTCGACAGATCCCCGGCTGAAGGATGCGAGATACCGGACCCTGGCAGACGACCAAGGTCTGTTCAGCCCGAATCGATGTCTTCTTTTGCATCGCGAGGAAGCAGTGCTCAAGTATCCGTCGATATTGCCGGTGATGCAATCGCTGAGCGGCAAAATCGATAATACGACGATGGAGAAACTGAACGGCGAAGTTGAAATCAACAAGCGGGGCTTCACCGAAGTGGCCGGGGAATGGCTGACGCAAACGAAACTGGCTTAGCCGGATTCGTCAGTTGCCCCGGCCTGGCAGAGCATGGATTCCATCCGTGTGTTGCCGCTGGCTTTTGCCTCGTCGAGGGGCGTAGAACCGCCTTGATCGCTGAAGTTGGGATTGGCTCCGCGAGTAAAAAGCAGCGCTAGCGTTGCAAGGTCTTGCCGGGCGCAGGCGGCGTGGATTGGATCAAGCTGGGACGGGTTGTTTGCCCGGAGATTGACGTCGGCACCACGATCAATCAAATAGCTCGCGAGACTTGGCTGACGGAAGTAGATCGCGAGACCCAGGACGGGATAGCCGTCGGGGGCAAGAGCATCGACCAGGGAAGGATCATTGGATATAGCGGCGGCGATGAGTCCGGTTTCGCCTAGAGCGGCAGCTTCGAAGAAAGTGATCTCCGCGAGGTGGAGGCGGATTGCGCGGGCCAGGTCTGGCAGCTCATGATAGAGGGCGAGCATGAGGATCGAGACGCCCATGGCCGTCTTGGAATGGACTTGCTCGGGAGCGAGGCGGAGGCATTCGAGACCGGCGGCTAGATCGCGCTTCTGAATCGCTTCTTCGAGCGTCGTCATGGGGAAAAGAATATCACAGCATGCATGAAATTTTGAGCCGATTGAGGCCGGGCGATGTAGTGCTGGATCTGGGTAGCCGCCTGGGGAGTTTTTCCGCAGCTGCGACGAAAGCTACAGTAGTGCGATTCGATTTGGACCCTGTGCGCGGGGCAACTTTTGTACAGGGGGATGGACGGAGATTGCCGTTTCGCGATGGGTGTTTTGCGGCGGTGATTGCGAATCACAGCCTGGAGCATGTGGAGGGGCTAGCGGAGTGTCTGGGGGAGATTGGGCGGGTACTGCGCGGCAGGGGAGCGCTCTATGTTGCGGTGCCGGATGCTTCGACTTTGTCGGATAAGGTGTATCGCTGGTTGAGCCATGGGGGCGGGCATGTAAATGCGATTGAAGACGCGGCGGAATTTGCGGGTGAACTGGAGAGCAGGACCGGGTT
>JBKJSR010000386.1:0-9026 GCA_046594355.1 Bryobacter sp. | reverse complement strand
CGCATCGACGCGATCCACACGGCCGTCAATCTCGGCGCTAACGATGGTTTCGTCGAGTGGAAACAGTGTACCCACGCTCTCTACGTTCCGCTTGACGACGCGCTTGGTCGCTATTGTGGCTCCAACCTTGATCGGGCCAGACTCTTTCTTGGCTGCCGCGGCCTTTTGGCCTTTGCTGCAGGAGGAGAGAAGCAGGAGGGCCGCGACGGCGATGGAACTAATGAAGTGCTGCATTGGATGCATGGATTGTTACCAGTGTAACGGTTCAAGTTGCGGCTTGCGGGCAAAATGCGCGACTTGACCCAACTGTTACCAGTCCGTTGCGATGCCGTCACTTTTGCAGTCCATGCTCGGAGAAAGTGCAGATCTCAAAATCCGAATCGTCCTTACCCGCCCCGTTCCGCGGGGCTTTTGCCAAGGCGTTTCCGGACAAGATGCCGCAACCTGTCTTTGACGCGCTCATGACCCTTTTTCAGGTCGGGAAGACCGATGACCTGTATCGCGGCCTAAAGCGCGGATTACCGGAAACCTTCTGCAAAAGACTGCTCGCCGCGTTGGACCTTGAGGTTGTCATTAGCGAAGCGGACCGGAGGCGAATCCCAAAGACCGGAGCAGTGGTAGCGCTTGCCAACCATCCATTCGGAATCGTCGAGGGCGTGGCGCTCGCGCAATTACTTCCGCAGATACGGCCGGATGTAAAGATCATGGCAAATCGTCTTCTCGGCGAACTTTCCGAAATCGCCGACCGCATCATTTGCGTCGATCCGTTCGGCGGCCCGGAGGCGCGGCGATCAAATGCGCGGGGGATGCGCGAAGCGATGGATTGGCTTGAGGGCGGCGGGATGCTGCTGGTATTTCCGGCTGGCGAAGTGTCGCAGTTGGAGTTTAATTTTCCGCGCGTGGCAGTGTCTGATCCGGCCTGGAGTAAGTCCATTGCGCGGCTGTTGCGGAAAACCAAAGCGGCGGCACTACCCATGTTTGTCGATGGGCGAAACAGCTTCCTGTTTCAACTGGCGGGCCTCGTGCATCCGCGATTGCGGACGGCGCTCTTGCCGCATGAACTGCTCAACAAGCAGCGGCGGCGGATTGAATTGCGCTGCGGAGCGGTGATCGCAAGCGCGCGCATTGCGGGCTTTACGGATGATGAGAAGTTGGTCGGGCACCTGCGTTGGCGCACTTACTTGTTGCGGAAGCGCGACCGCGTAAGAGTAAAGCGGGTGACGGGCGGCAAGCCGATTGCAATGGCCATGCCGCGCCAGAGCTTGTTGCTCGAAATGAGACGTGAACCTCTGGTAGAAGCCGGTGAGTATCAGGTGTTTGCAGCGCAGGGGCGGGAGATTCCGGCAACCCTCCGTGAAATTGGACGGCTTCGTGAGGAGTGCTTCCGCCAGGTAGGCGAAGGTACTGGTAAGGCGCTCGACCTCGATCCATTCGATGAAAGCTACCACCACCTCTATCTTTGGAACCGCGAGAAACAGGAGATAGCCGGAGCTTACCGCCTCGGACTGGTAAATGAGCTCGTAGCGCGAGGTGGCGTAAAGGCGCTTTATACGCACACGCTGTTCGATTTCAACGAAGGCTTCCTGGAAAAACTGGGACCTGCGATTGAGTTGGGGCGCAGTTTTGTCGCTACCGCATACCAGCGGAGCTATCAGCCGCTGCTGATGCTCTGGAAGGGGATTGGCCGCTTTGTGCTGCAACATGCCCCGGCGCACGTCTTGTTTGGGCCAGTGAGCGTGAGTGCCAATTACGCGCGTGCATCGAGAGAGTTGATGGCGAGTGTGTTGAGCCGACAGAATGGCAATCTGGAACTGTCCCGCCTCGTTAGCGCGCGGCGTCCGCTAAGGCCGGAATGGGACAGGCTGCAACCGGTGACATGTGATCTTGAGGAGCTGGGCGACCTGATCGCGGATCTGGAGGCAGACGGGAAATCGATTCCTGTTCTGTTGCGGCAATACCTGAAATTGGGCGGACAACTGCTCGCCTTCAATGTGGATCCGAAATTTGGGAACTGTCTCGATGGCCTGATCGTAGTCGATCTGTCGCGAACCGATCCGCGCCTGCTCGACCGCTATATGGGAACTAGTATCACGCCGCTTAAATGCGTTCGTATGCCTGCAGCCGATTACACTGACTCCGCGATACCGATCCACGGCCGTTAACCGGTCTTGTCGGTCGAAGCACTAGACCAAAATGGTGAAAGCGGTTTCGGGCTGAGCACTGCGCTCAACTGTCCGATAAAGTGTGTCGCGCTCCACCGGTTCGCGCCCCGCTTCCCGAATCAGACGAACAAGTTCTTCACGCCGCAAACTTTGGCTCGTAGTCGCACCGGCGTCGTGGTAAATCTTCTCTTCAACAACGGTGCCATCGAGATCGTCGGAGCCAAAACGCTGCGCGATCTGCGCCATCCGCGGGCTCATCATGATCCAGTAAGCTTTGATGTGCGGGATGTTATCGAGCATCAGCCGCGAGATCGCGATGTTCTTGATGTCGTCAAAGCCGCTCGTAACGGGCACATGCCGCAACGCTGTGTTCGCCGGATGAAAGGCAAGCGGGATAAAGGTCTGAAATCCCTTCGTATCGTCCTGCAAGTTGCGAAGCCGGACGAGGTGATCGACGCGGTCTTCGTCCGATTCGACATGGCCGTAGAGCATCGTGCAGTTGGAATGAAGACCCAGCTTATGGGCTTCCCGAGCGGTCTCGATCCAGACATCGCCGTCAATCTTGTGGTCGCAGATAATCCGGCGCACAGACTCGGCGAAGATCTCGGCGCCTCCGCCGGGCAGCGAATCCATGCCCGCCGCCTTCAGCTTTTCGAGAACTTCGCGGATCGTGAGCTTGGTGCGCGTCGAGAAGTAGCCAATCTCAACCATCGTGAAGGCCTTGAGATGGACTTGAGGAAAACGCTGCTTCAATCCGCGAAGCAGCTCGCAATACCAGTCGAGCGTGAGTGTAGGGTGCAGCCCGCCGACGATGTGAAATTCGGTAACGGCTTCTGACCAGCCTTTGCCCGCGACTTCCCATGCCTGCTCGAGAGACATGGTGTAGCCGTCAGGATCGCGCACTTGTTTGCCAAACGCGCAGAGCTTGCACTGCGCGACGCAGACGTCCGTGGGGTTGATGTGGCGATTCACGTTATAAAAAGTCTTGTTTCCATTGATGCGCTCGCGAACAAGATTTGCCATGTGGCCAATGCCGAGCACATCGTGGGAGCGATACATCGTGACGCCTTCCGCAAAGCTGATGCGCTCTCCGGCGAGCACTTTGTCATGGATCGGCTTGAGTTGGTTGTCGTCAAACATTTCTAAATACCTCAATTGCCATGCCGGCAAAGTATGTGATTCCTATGAAGCCGTTGATGGTGAAGAAGGCGACATCGACCTTGCTCAGATCGTCGGGCCGGACAAGGGAGTGCTCGTAAATCAAGAGTGCTGCAACGGACAGCACGGGCCACGGCACAAGGCCGAAAGATAAGGAAAGCGCGCCAAGCGCCAGCACAGCGACTACATGAAAAACCTGGCTCAACTGGAGCGCCCGGGCCACGCCGAGACGGGCTGGAAGACTGAACAGACCCTCGCGGCGGTCGAATGCTTCGTCCTGGCAGGCGTAGATGATGTCGAAGCCTGCAGTCCAGAGCATGACGGCGAAGCTGAGCAGAGTGATGCGCGGGTCGAGGGTGCCTGAAACGGCGATCCAGGCGGCGCTCGGCGCGATGCCGAGGCTGAGCCCAAGCACGAGGTGCGCAAAAGCGGTGAAGCGTTTAGTGTAGCTATAAAAAAACACGATGGCGAGCGCAAGCGGCGACAGGATCAGGCATAGCGGATTCAGCAGCGCGCTGGCAACAAAAAAGAGGCAGGTAGAGGCGATCAAAAAGCCCCATGCGAAGCGGCGGCTCAGTTGACCACTGGGAATATGGCGGGTGGCCGTCCTCGGGTTTTTCGCATCGATTGCGGCGTCGAGAATACGGTTAAACGTCATCGCGGCGCTGCGGGCGCCGAGCATCGCCAGCACAATATAGAAGAGCTTGAGCCAGGGAGCATCGACATGAAAGTCGAGGTTGCGCCAGGCGAGCAGCGCGCCGGTGAAAGCGAATGGCATCGCAAAAACAGAATGCTCGAACTTGATCATGTCGAGCGTGCGGCGGACACGCTCGAAGAAGCCAATCGGTCGAGCCTGAGAAATAGGAAGTGTTTCTGTTTGAGCCATGCAGCGAATCAACTACCATTTTAAAGGATGCGCCAATTTGTATTCTGTTGCACGATTGCGGCCTTATCGGCCTCCTGTTCCAATCAAGAGGAGGCAGATCGATTCATGTCGCGCGCTGTTACGATGCCAAACGGCAAGACCGTCTATGCGGAGATGGCGATTGAATATGCCGAGATGGTGCGCGGTCTGATGTTTCGCGACAGCATCGCGGCGGATCGCGGGATGCTCTTCTTGCACAATAAAATGGGGAAATACCCTTACTGGATGTATCAGGTGAGGATTCCGCTCGACATCATCTGGATGAATAACGACAAGCAGGTAGTGGAAATTTTGGCAAATGTGCCGCCCTGTCCGTCGGCGAAATCAAGTGAGTGCCCGACCCATGGTGGAACGCAGGAAGCGCAATTTGTGCTGGAGTTGGGGTCGGGGATGGCGGCAAAATATGGAGTCGCAGTTGGGACAAAGATAGAATTTTAGGCTATGAATCAAGAACAAATCCGGGAATTATTTGAACAGGTACGCGTCGGCGAATTGAGTGTGGATGCCGCGACCGAGCAGTTGAAGCACATGCCCTTCGAGGACATTGATGATTTTGCGAAGGTGGACCATCATCGCTCCTTGCGGCATGGAATGCCGGAAGTGATTTTTGGACAGGGGAAGACGCCGGAACAGATCGCATCGATAGCGGAACGGCTGTCTTCGCACGGGCAGAATGTGCTGGCCACGCGGGTGGATGCCGCAGCGGCGGCGGCCGTTCAGAAGCTGCTGCCAGAGGCTGTGTATCATGCGATGAGCCGCTTGTTGATCATCAAGCGTGAAGTCAAAATGCAGGGCAAGGGAAAGATTCTTGTGATTTGCGCGGGGACGGCCGATTTGCCTGTTGCAGAAGAAGCGCGGATCACTGCGGAATTGATGGGTAACGAGGTAATGGCAGTGGCGGATGTGGGCGTCGCGGGTTTACACCGATTGCTCGCTCAGCGTGACAAGCTGTGGTCGGCGCGGGTGATTATCTGCTGCGCCGGCATGGAAGCGGCCTTGCCCAGCGCCGTTGGAGGCCTGGTCGGCTGCCCGGTGATCGGCGTGCCCACCAGTGTTGGCTATGGCGCTCACTTCAATGGTTTAGCTTCTTTGCTATCCATGTTGAACTCGTGTGCGTCCAATGTGACGACCGTGAATATCGACAATGGCTTTGGCGCCGCATACGTTGCGACGCTGATCAACCGGATTTAGGAACTATGCGATTGATTGTGTTTGTATCGATTTGCCTGGCAGCGCTTGCTCAGCAGCAGCCGTCGCTTGAAAAGCTGAACATTCCGAAATCGGAAGAAGGCGTGGCGAATGCCGATCAGCCGCAGGCAGCCAGTTTGTCGGGCAACGCCCTTTTCGGCTTGAAGGACAAAGAGCAGCGGATCAGCACCGCCCAGGAGGCGGTGAACAAGGCACCTAACGATCCGGAACTGCGATTGAGTCTGGGGAGATTGCAGGATTCGCACTTGCGCTTCCTTGAGTCGATCTCTACGTATGGGGAAGGCGTCGAGAAGTTTCCCGGGGACTACCGTTTTCTGCGCATGCGCGGACAGCGCTATTTGTCGGTGAGGAAGTTTGAGCAGGGCCTGGCTGATCTGCAGAAGGCTGCGAAGCTGGTTCCAAATTCGTTCGACGCAGCCTATTATCTGGGCCTCGCCTACTATTTCAGCGGAGATCATGCGCAGGCAGCGGTCGAATTCTGGCGTTGCGAAGACCAGATGAAGCGGCCCCTCAAGGAGCAGGCAAATCTGATGGGCGGACGCAGTTGCGAAGGTTTGCGCGAAGAAGAGAACGGGCGCATCCCCTTGCAGTATTGGCGCTATCTGGCCTTGCGTCGCGCAGGCTTATCGGCCGAAGCCAGGAAGTATCTGGACGAGCAGGTGAATCCCTTGTTGACGATTACGGTAACCAAGCCTTTTTACGAGGCGTTGTTGTTTTTCAAAGGCGTAAAAGAGATCAACGAAATGATGGCCGGGGCGAATGAGGGCTCTCGTGATTTTCTGACGCGATCGAGTGGGGTGGCGACCTTTTTGTTTACCGAAGGCGAGCGTGCGCAGGCTTGCGGAATCTGGGCGCGGAACGCGATGGACCCAAATTGGGATCACCTGGGAGTGATCAATGCCGAGAGCGAGTATTGGCAGAACAGCAGGGCCGCCTGCGCCTTGTACGGCAAGCCTGCAGCGCCCAAATAGAGCGCGGCGGCACCTCACCTTGGGCTGCTTCCGTATCAGTATCGGCACCAGCGCAGCCGCAATCAGCGGGATGATACTGGCGGCGACAAGAACAGGCCCGAATGAGTAATGGTCGGCGGACCACCCAATCAGGAAGGTCACCGATATTACGGAGTGGCGCGGATACAGGCTGGCGGGCAGTGCGCTGGCTCACGATGGAATGACGGGCGGAGCCTTGGGCTGCTCCCGGATCAGGATGAGCACTAACGCGGTCGCGATCAGCGGGATGATACTGGCGGCGATGAGGACAGGCTCGAATGAATAATGGTCGGCGGACCACCCAATCAGGAAGGTCGAAATGATGGTGCCGATTCCGGCACCCGTTCCACTCATTCCACTCACCGATGCCACCGAGTGGCTTGGATAAAGGTCGGCGGGCAGCGAGAGCGCCATGGTGGACCAGGCCGCATAAGAGAAAGTCGAGATGGCGAAAGAGGCCACAAGCAGCGGCAGGCTTGAGGTGAACGCAGCACCCGCCAGCAAGGTCATTCCCAGACCGCAAGTCACCAGAACGAGTTTGCGTGCCGCGAGCACGCTCCACCCCCGACGGACAAGCCAATAAGACACAGCGCCGCCTGCAAAGTTACCGGCGTCTGCGGCCACGAATGGGATCCAGAAACTAAGCACGGTGTCGGCGAGAGCAAAGCCTTTCGAGACGAGATAGATAGCGAACCAGTCGGCGACAAAGAACCAGACCGGGTCGGTGAGGGCGCGCCCGAGAATGATCCCCCAGGTTTGGCGTAGGCGAAGCAAGTCCTGCCAGGACGCTGTGACCAATTGCTCGCGCGAGACGGCAGTCGTCTCCGAGCGCCGCTCCTCTTCGCGTGCGGCCAGAATCATCGCCCGTTCCTTCGGGCTGATGTTTGGATGATCCTCCGGCAGGTGATAAAGCCAGGACCAAAGCACCACCCAGCCAAAGCCAAGGACACCAGTAATGAGGAACACCGGCCGCCAGCTTCCGAAGCTGAAATGCAGCCAGAGAACCAGCGCCGGCGCGATGGCCGCGCCAACGGCTGAACCGCTGTCGAAAAGCGCAACTGCCAGGCCGCGCTCACTCTTTGGAAACCACTCTGAAACCGCTTTAGTGGCACCAGGCCAATTGGCGGCTTCCCCACTTCCCAACAGAAACCGGAAGAAGGCAAAGCTGCGCAGCCCGACGGCGAACGATGTCAACATGGCTGCAACGGAGTACCAGATCACACTCAACTGCAAGCCGCGCCGCGTCCCAAATCTATCGAGCAGTCGGCCCGCCACCGACTGCATCACGGCATAGGCGACCCGGAAGCTGATTACGATCAGTGCGAAGTCGGAATTGGTCCAATGGAATTCGGTCTTGAGGAATGGCGCCAGGACATTCAATGTCTGACGGTCGATATAGTTGATGACCGTCGAGGCGAAGAGCGCTCCCCCGATCCACCACCTCAGGTTGTTGATGACGCGGGGAGTGTTGCTCACTGAAAGTTGAGGACCTTCAACGCGGTTTCGCGGTAGAGGCTCTTGAGCGTGTTGACGTTCAGTTCCAGCCCGTAATAGGGCCACCAGATCCGGCCGGGTATGTATTCATCGGCGGTCTCGAGTAGCCGCCACCAGCCCTCGTACATTTTTTTCTCGCGGCCCATGTCCGTGCCGAACAGCACACGGCCGCGGTAGCGGTCGAGGAAGGCCCGAGCCGTTCGCGGCTGGCGGCCGATCTCGTAATCCCGCGCGGAGATATCGACGTACAGATTGGAGTAGCGGTCCAGTGTTTTCGCCAAAGCCACCGTGTCGTTGCCAATGTTGCTGAGGTGGCAGAAGATGAATGTCGTCCTTGGATGCCTGGCAAGCATCCGGTCCCTGCTTGCCAGCAACTCGTCGTAGGAGGGGACGTCTTTGCCGTGGAGATTGAATCCCTGGAAGTCCGGGCTCCGCTCCTGGTTGGGGCCGAGCGGCTTCCAATTTGCAGGGTGATCGGCGATGTGGACGTTGGCTGGCAGCTTCAACTCGGCGCACTTTCTCCAGAACAGATCGAGGCGCGGATCGTCCAGATGGAGGCGCTTGTTGCGAGGTAGTGCGTCCTTCTCGTTGCTCTGCAGTCCCCACCCTTTGTCCGTAAGCTCCCCGACGCCGCGAGCACCTTTACGGAAGCAGCGTTCGAGTTCCCGAGCGGCGCGTTGCGGATAGTCCGCTGCCTCAATGTCCTTCGTATCGATACCAGACCAGACTTGAAAGCGTTTGGGATACCTCTTCAAGAAGAGGTCCGCCTGGCGATCAAAGTCCGGACCCGTAGCCTCGGTAAATACAACCGACATCTCGATGCCGGTCTCGTCCATGGTCTTGACCCAGGCATCGACATCGGCTGGAGTTTTAATGCCGCTCATCGAAGCGTGGCTGTGTGCATCAATCACGGGGAAACGCGCCTTGGCGAGGTGTGTTTTAGGAACAATCAACGAGGACGCTGGCGTATAGTCTTTCAAGCGCAGGGAATCCATCGGCCCCTCCTTGACGGGGATTCCGAACTTGACTACGGGCACCTGGGCCATCAGGACTGCGCCGGAAATGGCGAACAGGGCAAAGCAAAACATG
>JBKJSR010000177.1:0-3945 GCA_046594355.1 Bryobacter sp. | reverse complement strand
TTCGTCGTCCGAGGTCATGGCGAGAAAGTAGACGGTTCCGTCGTCGCGGAAGTCGATTGCATTGAGACGGACGAGATAGTCGCCTTCGGCGGTGGGACGGAAGAGGTTGATCAACTGCCGGATTTTGGTTGGATCGTCGGCGGGCCGGACCAGAAGGAAGTTATTGCCACCGTTCGATTGCTGGAAAAGCAGGTCGCCCCGGCGGTTGGAATCAAGGGCGGCGACAGAGTTGGCGACCTGACCGTTGGGCATCACGCTCGAGTTGTTGACGAGGATCTCCCAGTTGTCGCCCTTCCATTCGACGATGATGTTTCCGCCGGCTTGGATGGTGAGGGCGGCGAAGATGCGCCCGGAGCCGGTACGGTGGAGATTGGCGATGCCTGTGACGCGATGGGGGCCGACCTGGGTGAGGTTGGGTTCAGCGAGGCGGGTCCAGGTTTGATTTGCGTAGAGATAGAGGACCGGGACGTTGAGGCCGCGGAAGCGCAGCGAGGCCATGACCTTGCCGTCGTCGGCGAGGGCGAAGCTATCGAAGCCGGAAGCGATACGACCGTCGATGGTGGATGCGGTGGCGGCAGTGTTGCTCAGATTGACGATGCTGCCAACGGTCCCGTTCGACCAGATGTACATGCGGTTGTCTCCGGCGCTGGTGGAGCCTTGCAGGAGGATGTCGCCGTTCGAATTGACCTCAATCTGATTCGGGAGGTTGTAGGTGAAGGTGTCGACGCGCAGGGGGAAGGGAACGAGCAATTCCGGATTGCCATTGCCAATGATGCGGACGATACCGGCGGCGGCGATCGCATAGATATCGCCATTGGGAGCTTTACGGACGCTCGCTGTGCCGCCGTGGGCGCTACCGTAATACATCGAACCGAAGAGGCGCTCGCCGATGGCGAGACGGGGGATGAAATCCGTGCCGTTGAATTCGGCGACCGATCCGGTCGTTCCGCCGGTAAGGACGTGAGGCGGGCCGGTGCGGGCACCGAAGATGAGGGTGACCAGATTGAGCGGCGCTTCGATGTCGAGCTGCTGACCGGAATAGAAAACGTACTCGGGGTTATCGCCCATTTTGGCTACGGCCATGTTGGCGGTGGCGGTGCGGGCCATCAGATAGATCTGACCGGAAGAGGTGATGGTGGCGGATTCGATGTCTTCCAGATTGGTGCCGGCCACGCTGGGGCGCGAGTAGAGGAAGACCGGTTTGGGTTCTTCGCCGTGCTTCCAGAGGTAGACGCCGTTGCCTTTGTTATTGAAGGGGTTGGCGTGGATCAAGGTGCCGTGGTTGGGGTGATGAGAGAGAATGCCGGTCTGGGCCGTGTACTGGAGGGATTGTGTTTTGCCCTGTTTGTCGATGGCGAGATAGTAACTGTTGTTGTTATTGAGGGTGACAGCGAGGATAACGGTGCCGTTGGTTTCTTCGACCCAGAAGGTGGGGTGATTGGCACGGCCGCCGGGGAAACTGCGGACCGTAGAGCCGAGTAGGGTATCGTTGACGGCGATGAGCTTTTGGCGGTCTTCGCTAGGCGGGTGTTTGAAGAACACCCGATTCGAGCCGAGTGTGGCGCTGTAGTAAGCGGTGCCGTCGTCCGCGATGCCATAGTCGCCATCGATTGAGATGGTGCCGGTGCCGGGGAGTTCGGGAACGGAATCGCGGTTGTGAATTAGAAGTTCGACGATGCGGTTGTTGTAGCCGCGGAAGATGCCGGCGTAAGTGAGGGGATCGTTTTCAAAGCGGAAAGAGGCGCGGACGAGAACCTGACCGTTGGTGGAAAGCGAGTGGCGCGTGGCAGTGACGCCGGAGGTTGCCTCGGTGCCCGCGACCAGGATCGTGTTGTTTGAGAAGAAGGGCGTGACGCCGTTGCGGTCTCCGAGCGAGAGCTGGCGGCCATTGATGTTGGTGTCTTCGTGGGAGAGGATGCGGCCGTTGCGGGTGATGGAGTGGACGAAGAATTCGTTGGCAAAGCTGCCGGAGGCGAAGCGCGGTAACCCTGCGGCGGAGACAAGGCGGAACTGGCCGTCTCGGTAGTTCATCAGCCCGCCGGCCATGCCGTCGAGACTGGCGTTGAAGAAGAGGTCGCCAGCGTCCGATGACCAGAGCATGGACTGGCGCGCACGGAGTTCAAAGCGATTCCGCTGCTGTTGGACATTGTGATACAGGCGGCGGAGCGAATAGGTTTTTGGAACGGTAGTGTCGATGAGGGAGACGGCGATCCACTGGCGTTGAAGTCCGGTCTGGACATCGCCATAATTGAAGGTTGCCCAGACGAGGTTGGAGCCTTCGGCGATGGCGCTCATCAGGCCGGCGGTGGTGATGCGGGCGGTTTGGGACCCACCGCTGCGGAGGTTGGTGATGGACCAGACGAAGGCAACGGCGGGGATGGGATTGTCGTCGGCGTCGAAGGCGGTGGCGGTGAACTGCTGGGTCGCGAGGACGTTGACTTCGGCGCGGCCTGGCGAGATTGCGACGCGGCTGGGGATGGTCTGGATTGCGGTTTCGACAGCGAGCGAGCCGACACGAGCGGTGATGCGGACAACGGCCAGACGGGCGGCGGTGACGAGTCCGGTGTTCGATACGGTGGCATTGGTTGCGCTGTTGGAAGACCAGGTAATGCTGGGGTTCTGGATGATGTTGCCACCGGCATCGCGAGCGACCGCACGCATTTGCAAGGTGCGTCCGACGAGGACCTGTGAGGTATCGGAAAGGATCTGGAGGGTTGCGGGAGTTTGGGCGTAGAGGCTTGTAGTTGCGAGGAGGGCAAAGAGAACGCGCATTAACCGAAGACCTCTTCGACCGGCTGGTAAGTGCCTTCCGTCGTGCCGGGGACGTAATAGTAGCGGCGCTTGGAGGGGGTGTCGTCAATGGATTTGGTCCAGTCGATTCCGAGAGCGGAATAGATGGTGGCGGTGATGTCTTCGACGTAGATGGGGCGTTGCCGGGACCAGCCGAAATCGGTGATGCGGGCTCCGTTGGCGTCCGATGCGCCGATCACGCGACCGCCTTTGATACCGCCGCCGAGCATGGCGACGCTCATTACATCTCTGTAGTGATCGCGACCGGCGCGGGAGTTGAGAACACCGGGAGTGCGGCCGAATTCTCCCATCATGACGATGAGAGTGGAATCGAAGTCTCCAGAGGCTTTGAGGTCGTCGACAAGGTTGCCAACGGCGCGGTCGAGATCATTGGTAAGGCTGTAGATATTGGTTGTCACGCCGAGGTCGAATTGGCCGACGTGAGTATCCCAGCCGCCCTGCGTCACGTTGACGAAGGTGGCGCCATTTTTGGCGCGGACAGCGTTGCGGGCGACGATCAGAGCGCGGCCTAGGCCCGTGTTGCCGTAGCGGTTCTGGTCGTCGGTAGAGAACTTGAAGACGCTGTCGACGGCTGCGTTGTACATCATGGCCTTGGCCCGGTCGTAGTAAGCGCCGTAGGCGGCCATGGCTTCATTAGCGGGGACTTCGCGGAGGGCGGAATCGAGTTCCTTGAGCAGGCTGAAGCGTTGTTCGAAGCGGGATTGGGACTGGGCCGCTGTGCCGAAGTAATTGTGAGTGAGGGTGCCGACGCCATTAGCTGAAGCAGGCGGCATCATGGGCATGAAGAGGCCGCCGAGGAAGGTTGCTCCCTGGATGTTGGACTGGTTGAAAGAGAGAAAGGGCGGGATGAGGCCGGTGGCTCCGCGCTCGCGGGCTACGACTGGGCCGAAGTGGGGGATCTCCGCAGCGAGGGCCGGGTTTTGCGAGCGGGCCGTCTGCATGTAGAACTGACCGCGCTCGTGGGCCGCTTCCCAGGAGGAACAGCTACGGAGTACGAGTAAGTCGTTAGTAAGTGCCGATAACCTGGGGAAGAAACGGCGCGAGAGGCGGAGGCCACCGGAGTAATCGCGGATATCGGCATCGCGGGGGTTCCAGGCGGCGTCTTTGGGGTCGAAGGTATCGAGCTGGCTTGCC
>JBKJSR010000121.1:0-3350 GCA_046594355.1 Bryobacter sp. | reverse complement strand
GGTGAGTACGTGGTCGGGTGAGAGCGGGACGTGCGGGACCCCAACGGGTGAGTGGCCTCGGGGCTGCCAAAGTCCCAAAGGATGCTGGGCAGCATCCACGGAAGAAGGGGCGGACGCGAAGCTTTGGATCGCCAGGATGCGGGTCGCCGGGAGATGGAACAGCGGCGCCGGAGGCAAAATCCGTGGGCAACCACAACAAGGCACAAGCGCTGCGCGGTGCCAGCCATAAATGAGAGGCCCCTGGCCCTTCACAAAAACGCGGTGTGGAGCTATTATTCGGCGGCGGCCTGAAGCGTAGCTTGGACCTTGATTATTTTGCCATTGCGGATGAGTTCAATCTCCACCGAATCGCCGGCCCGCTTGCCGCGCAGGGAACGGGGAATGGAATTCGCGTCTTCGGCCCGCCGGCCGTTGATCTTCACGATAAGGTCGCCGCCAATCGCGATTTCATAGCGGCCAATGACGACGGCCCGGCTGCCGCCCTTGATGCCTGCATTCGCTGCAGCGGAAGCGCGGCGTATGGTCTGCACAAGAAGTCCGCCATCGGCTGGGTAACCAAGCTCCTGGGCGAGTTCGCCGGCGATCGGAAGCACAGTGACACCAAGTACGGGAGGAGCGTATTTGCGGCCGCTGGCGTAGGAATCGAGCATTTCGCGGGCACGGTTGATCGGCATCGCAAAGCCGATCCCGATCGAACCGCTGGGCCCGAAGATCGCCGTGTTGATCCCAATGGCATTGCCCTGGGAATCGAGGAGAGGGCCGCCGGAATTTCCGGGGTTGATCGACGCATCGGTCTGGATCATGCCTTCGAGAGTGCGGCCATTCTCATCGCTGATCGAGCGGCCGAGCGAACTGACGATACCAGTAGTCAGTGTCCCTTCGAGGCCGAAGGGATTGCCGATGGCAAGCACCTTCTGACCGATTTGCACCTTGTCGCTGTCACCGAGATTCAGGGCGGTGAGCTTGCCGCCTTTGAGGTCGACCTGGATCAGCGCGAGGTCGTTATCGGGGTCTCGATCGAGAAGAGTGGCGCGGTAGTTTTTCTTGTCCGTCGTTGTCACAGTCAACTCCTGCGAACCCGAGACGACGTGAAAGTTGGTCAGGATCTGCCCTCGCTCGTTGATGGCGAACCCGGTACCGCTCGACTTGGAAGGATAAACCTGCAGAAACCAATCCTGCCGCAACGTGGTCGAAGTGATGAAGACAGTGGCCGGATGCGCCATCTTGTAAATATCGACATTGTTGACCTCGTCGGTCGATAGCCCGGCACCCTGGGTGACGGCAGGGCCGGACCAGAGAGGCGCTCCAACGCTATTACCAGTGGAGCTAAACAGCGAACGGGGATTCCAATTGCCTACCGAAGTGGCGTAAATGAAGCCGCCAACGAGGACGGCAACGGCGGCGAGGACACGTAATTTCATACAGTAAGACTCCGTAGGGCGGCATGGACCGCGCGGGTTTGTTCAAGAGTGGATTCGAGAGTGTCGGAGGTGTCGATCACGTAGTCGGCAAAGGTTTTCTTCTGGTCGGCCGGCATCTGTTTCCCGATGCGGCGGCAGGTTTCTTCCCTGGTCCAACCGGATCGTGCCATGGCACGCCCGATCATGAGTTCTTCGGAACACCAGGTGACGATGAGCTTGTCGAAATTTTTGTAGCTACCGGTTTCAATCAAGATCGCTGCCTCCACTATGGCGATTGCCTGCCCTTCGGACTCTTCCACCTCGCGCAGCCACTTCGCTTCATAAGCAAAGACGGCGGGATGGATGATTGAGTTCAGTTTATCAAGGGCACCGCCCTCATTGAAGACCACCATGCCAAGGCGGCGGCGTTCAATATTTCCATTTTGATCTAAAATGGCCCGGCCGAAGGCGGCTAGAACCGGCTCATAGCAGGGGCCGTCCTTTTCGAGCAGCTTATGGCCGAGTTCGTCGGCCTTGAGCAGATGACAACCGAGGCGAACCAGTTCCTGGCCGACAGTCGATTTTCCGGTGGCCATGCCACCAGTTAGACCAACCTGCAACATCGTCGCTAGGCCTTGCCGCTTTCGGCGGCTTGTACTGTGTTGGACATCAGCATGGCGATCGTGAGCGGACCAACGCCGCCGGGGACAGGCGTGTAAGCCGAGCTAAGGCGAGCCATCGCCTCGGGGTCGACGTCGCCGGTGAGCCGGCCATCAATGCGATTCATCCCGACGTCGATTACCACTGCTCCGGGCTGTATGTGGTCTTCGCCGAGCATCCCGGCGCGGCCGATAGCGGCAACCAGTATGTCGGCACGGCTGCACTCCTCAGCAAGGTTGACAGTGCGGCTATGGCAGATGGTCACGGTGGCATTGGCGGCGAGCAGGAGGATCGCCATCGGTTTGCCGACAATGTCGCTGCGGCCGACAACAACGGCTTTGCGTCCGGCGATGGGGATCTCGTAGCGTTTGAGGATTTGCATGACGCCGGAAGGAGTGCAGGGACGAAGGCCGGGTGCCCCCGCGAGAAGCTTGCCGGCGTTGAGGGGATGAAAGCCATCGACGTCCTTGCCGGGATGAACAGCGTCAAGCACCAGGCCCGCATCGATTTGGGGAGGCAGAGGAAGTTGGACGAGAATTCCGTGGACCGACGGGTCGGCATTGAGCTCGTGAATGATGGCCAGCAGCTCTGCGGTTGAAACCGTTGTGGGCGGTGTGAGTTTGCGGCTCAGGATGCCAATTTTTGCGCAGGCGGCGATTTTATTGCGCACATACACTTCGCTGCCGGGGTTGTTGCCGATGAGCACGACAGCGAGTTGTGGGGGACGGCCAGCCGCAGTGAGCGCGGCGACGCGAGGTTCCAGTTCTGTCAGAATCTGGTCCCGGATCAGTTTGCCGTCGAGGATGATTGCCAAGGCGCGGCTCCTTTCAATTTTCTTTTGTAGAACAGCGCGCCGGCACCAATGAGGGCGCAGGCGGCGATAGCGATCCTGGGTTCGAGTGTCAGCCCGAAGATAGTCATCCACACACCGGTCAGGATAAACACCAGCGGTTGCAGCGGCCAAAGCCAGGAGACGGGTCTGAGGCGCTTCCAGCCGGGGCGCTTGCGAAAGCGGAATAGCGAAGCGACGCTCATTACCGAGAAGAAATTGAGGGTGAAGCCGATGAAGAAGAACAGCGAAGGGAGGCTGGTCATGGTCATCAGCATGGCGACGATAGCCTGCATGAGGATGGCCGGAACGGGTGTGCGCCAGTGCCGGTCCACTTTGGCGGCGGTAGCGAAAAATGCGCCGTTGCGTGCCATAGCGTAAGCGACACGCGGCCCGACGGTTGTAAGAGCATTCACCATGGCGAGCAGAGCGATGGCGATGAGCGCGCTGAAGAGGCCTGC
>JBKJSR010000549.1:0-2975 GCA_046594355.1 Bryobacter sp. | reverse complement strand
GCGACCCTCTCATCATTGACGAGACGCTCGTCCAGATCGATTTCAACACGATCCAGAAAGGCGACGTCATCGGCATTGGCATTCACACCGCCAATGTCCTGCGCGGCTATGAAGTAGGCCGCAAAGCGCGTGAGCTGGGGGCCTATGTGGTCTTCGGCGGCATCCACGCCACCCTTTACCCGGAAGAATCCTTTGAGCTCGGTGGCGCTCACGCCGTGGTCAAGGGCGATGGCGATGACGTCTGGGCCCAGACCATCAGCGAAGTCCTTGCCGGCACCACCGGAAAAACTTATGATGGCGGCCGCGTCGGCGCAGACCGCTTCCTCGAAGCCCGCTGGGACCTGCTCCCCGACAAGGGCTACATGTTCGCTTCGGTCCAAACCGTCCGCGGCTGCCCCAAGCACTGTTCTTTTTGTAGCGTCTGGCGCACCGACGGTCAGAAGCCGCGCCAACGGTCAACCGACGCCGTTATCAACGAAATAGTTGCGTTAAGACGTCAGGGTTTCCGTTTTATTACGCTTTCCGACGACAACTTTTACACGGTAACACTAACCGACATCTCGCTCGCCGAACGTCAGGGCAATCCAGAGCGGATCAATGAGCTCAAGACCCTTCGCGAAGAGCGTTTTGAACTCATGGAAGCGATGTCGCAACTGCCCTCCGACATGGTGTTCTTTACCCAGATCACGATGGAGGCCGCCGAAGATACTGAATTCCTCGATGCGATGTCTCGTGCCCGGATCAAGGGTGCGCTTGTCGGGATTGAAGCAGTCACCGAAGAAGGCCTCAAGGCTGTCTTCAAAGACTTCAACTACTCCGGTGAGAATCTCATTGCCCGTTTGAAAGAATTCAAGAAGCACAACGTTCATGTGCTCGGATCCTTCATCTTCGGACTCCACACGGACCGTGCCGAAACCTTCGACGCCACTGCCAAGCTTGCCCTTGAAGCGGACATTACCATCGCCCAGTTCGTCATGATGACACCTTTCCCCGGAACAGTCGACTTCATAAAATGGGAGAAGGACCAGGGCGACGACGTGCAGAAGATCGATGGCATTCCCGTCACCCGTTACTGGCTGATTCCACCGGCGAAGCGCCCCAAACTCTACACGCCTCACCCGACCATGAAGCCGGAAGAAATCCGCATGCGCACCCAGAAGGTCTGGGATGCGTTTTATGAGACATCGGTCGTGTGGAAGCGTGCGGGTTGTGTGAAATCGCTCAAGTCCAAACTGGCGTTTTTCCTGATCTCGAAGCTCTATCGCCAGATGTATGCGAACACGGGAATTGCAACCGATAGTGCCCGCCGCAAGAGTTCGACCAATTCCGCCAAGTGGCTTACTCTGCCGCTGGTGTGGATCTTCAAGGCGAAGCCGATGCCCGACCTGCAAAAGCCGGTCAGCACCGCCGTGCGGCCCTCCTTTGCGATCATGGGCCAATAACAGAGTAAGTAAGTCAAAAAGGGGCGCTGCTCAACTTAGTGGGCGGTGCCCCTTCTTAGTTTACGGCTGCACAGTGCCTCGCCGGGAAACCGGGGCGGGCGTTCCGGCTACGGCATGCTCGGGATTGATGATTGCGGCACGCTGTCGAAGGGGTTTTAGCAAAGGGTAGCCAGGTGCATGTTTGCGCTATTCGCTTTTTTCGTTCCAGCCGTTCCACAACTTGATTATTCAAAGCGGCTAGACGATGTAAAGAAGACCATCGAACAACTAAAGCCGAAAGACCACACCAGAGAGATATCAGAACTCAAATCGGCAATTGAACGAGGCTGCGGGAAAGATAGTTGGGCCATTGCGTGAGTACTGGGGCGTTGGGCTTGGGATCGCAGATATCGATGTGGCTTGGACCGCTCTGGAGGAAGATCATGATGACGTTCTTCGAGTTGCCGAAGCCGCAGGCACCGGCGTATTTTTTGAAGATTTCGTTGGCGAGTCCCTGAGGTTTCCTTCAGGCGCATCGTTCAATTAGAAAATGCCTAGAGGTACTTAGATGGTGTGCCAGCGCCGAAACCCAAAGACGCCGTTGGCAGTGGCGCTTTGAGTTTTTGGGCTTTATGAGCATTTTGAGCAGATTCAGAGATGTCAAAGAGCATGCGCGGCGTGGTGGGGCCACTGACCCGGGCGGTTTACTGCGAACTTCAGAGTTTGGTGGCGGCTTCGTTTAGTACGCTGCCTCAGTTTCCCTAGATGCTTTTGAGGACGTCTTGAGGGCTTGGGTTTGTTCTGTTCGGGTGCCGCAGTTCGGCGACGGCGTATTGATGCGGAGGCGCTTCGGCCTGAGTTGCGCGATATGCGGCTGCCAGAGAGGTTTGGGTTTGTTCTGTTCGCGTGCCGCAGTTCGGCGACGGCGTGTTGATCCGGAGGCGCTTCGGCCTGAGTTGCGCGATATGCGGCTGCCAGAGGGGTTTGGGTTTGTTCCGATTGGAGGTGCGGCGGGGTGGAGAAGATGTCTGGTTCCTGATGCCTTTCGGCTCTGGGACTTCGGCTGATGGTCGGTTTTGGGTTTGTTCTGTTCGATTCGGACAAATTGGCAAGGAGTCCTATGCCGACTGCTTTGCGGACCAGGCTGTGATGTCGGTAACCGAATTTTTTGCCAACGAATCTGGCGGCGAAAATTGCCTGGATCGGCTGCACTGTGTGATTTGCGCCCCGATCCGGTGTCGTTCTTGTGTTTGGTGTCAAGTGTTCCATCGGTCAAACAGTAGCAAACGGACTGATGCGCTTTTTGTAAGCGAGAGCAGCGAAGTGGCAAGAATATGGTCTTTTGGCTGAAAAGAAGCTTAAAAATAAATGTGAATCAAAATGGCGGCTCTTCGATCCGCCACAGTTGGGATGAGAACTGGGGCAGGATTCGAGACGGCGTTACCTGATGCCCGAGCCACCCATCCAAATCACCTGGTGCTGTGCGCGAAACGCTACATCGCCCTCAGTAGTGGCGGCTTCAGGAGGCGAGCAGCGGGTTGCGCCAGTTGAGAC
>JBKJSR010000548.1:0-4282 GCA_046594355.1 Bryobacter sp. | reverse complement strand
GGGTGGTACTTTTAACACCCGCGCCTGTGTTTGGCCCAGTAGGGCTTCCTCCGACATTGACTCCCGGCGGCGGCTGCCTTGGCTGTGTCAACAGACGCTGGATCACGTCCAGCGCTGGATTCAACTGCTCGGGTGTAAGCGGTTTCTGGCCATTCAGGTTCTGCTGCGGATATCCGTTGTTCTGCTGTATTGGCACACCAAGCATGCCACCGGTTTGTGAATTGATCCCTGCCGACGGATAACTCGTATTGGGCAACCCCGCACCCACGCTGCCAACACTTCCCACGCCTCCCGATCCAACGCCCATCCCGGTCGATTGGTAAGACGGATTGTTTCCCTGGGTAGAGTTGAAGTTGTTATCGTTCGCCGTCCGGCCAGGAAATGCCATCCCATTGATTGGAGGAGGCGGAGCTCCCTGCGGCGGCGCGTTAGGGTCGGCGTTTGCCGCAGGGTTTCCCGCGCCGTTACCGCCAATCTCAGCCGCACTCACATCGCTCGCCCGTTTCTTGAGCGCCGGGTCGTTCGGATCTACTTTCGGAGGCTCGACAGTTCCCGCCGCAGTCGATCCAAGACCGGGCGCTTGTGGCGGCTTGATTACTTTCGAGTCTAGGAACTGCCCCGTCGGGCCCACATGCACCAGCCGCCAATCGTCCTTGCCCGAAAACGGATCCACATAACGCCGCCGCAAAAAACGGATCCCGTTTGTTTTCTCGAGGTCTTCCATCGTCACGGGATATTTGCGCAGCTTACGGTAATAAAGCTGAATTCCACGCTGGTATTCCTGTCCGCGGCTCACCAACAAATCTTCTTTTGCCCGCTGGCTTTCAAACACCGCACGCGGAAGTTCGTTATACAGCATCACAGCCGCAATGCCCGCCAGCGCGAACACAAAGAGCAATGCGAATCCCCGCTCTCCCCGTCGCGTCTTATGCTGCAGCGCCACTAGATGCCTCCCCCACTATTATCCGGCACAATCGGCAGCGTCTGCTGCTGCGAATATTGTGTGTCTTCCATGGTGACGTTCGCCAGCCCAATCCGAATCACTTTATATCGCCTCTTGATCAATTCGCCCTCGGAAGCTACCACGATTTCCTCGCCGTCGAGAAAGAATCCTCTCTTGTTCGCGCCTCGCGAGCCACTGGTGAATCCGTAAAACTTCAACGGAATCGGGGGCGCTTGCGGCGGCTGCACCACGACCTTCGGCGGATCGAGCGGCTTTGTCATCGGGCCTATAAACGGCTTGGGAGACGCCAGCCCCTTCTTCGGTGAAGGAATGATCCTGGCTATCGGCCCTGAGTTCCCCATCGGCACATTCGAAAAATCAAACAAGCTGCGCATACCGCCGCTGATCTGAACTTTTTCGAGCCGCGCCAATAGTTCCAGCCGCAAAGTGGGGTCCACAGTCATCGGGTCGGGCCGATCTTCAGGCCGCGCCGGGCCAACCCGCGGTCGAAATTCCTGTGCGCGGCGATCCACCTGTATACGCCTCTTCTCATCGGTCTTTCTGGAAGTGGTAGCCGTGGTCGACGGCAAGCTCGTGATGGGCGCTGTATTCGTACCGGCACTGCGCGGAGCCTGCCTCGCCGGAGTATCGGGGCCGCTAAAATAATTCCAATAAATAATCACCAGCAACACCAGGCCCAGAATCCCCAGGGTCCTCAGTTGTTTTTTGTCTCCGCCGAATTTCATTTCGAGTGCCATGGTTTCAGGTTCCCGGAATCTCTTTCACAAAGACATGAAAACGGATGCTGATGTTGAGCAACCCGGCTGTCTGCTGCGGTGCCGCGCTCAAATTTTCGATGATCAAAAATCTCGGGCTTTGGTCCACGCGATACACGAATTGAATCAGATCCGCATAAGTTCCTTCATAGGACCCGTTCACCGTCATCATCGAAAGATCTTCCGCGCCATCCACGGGCTCAAGGATAAAGGAGTGTTCCTTCGACTTGATCCCCGCCTTCTTTGCCAGACTGGTCAGCTCGCCCACGATCGTGCTTGCGGCCTTGCGCCGCTCCATGAAAAACGAAGCGAAAAACTTCTCCCCCGCCATCCGGCTCTCTTGCACCTTTGCCGCCAGCACGCGCATCCTCTCCAGAGTGCGCGCCTGCTGGAGGCTGCGCTGCCGCAGCGATACCGAGCGTTCTTCCACTTCTTCAAGGCTGCCACCGGGTGGAAATAGAAGCATCCAGAGCGCCACCAGATTTGCAACCAGCAACAGCCCGAGCACCACGCGCATGAACACGCCCGGGCTTCGCCAATCGATATTATAGGGCCTAAGGTTTGGGAGCATAGTTCACATTCAACCGATAGCGGTAAAGCGTCTCATTCTGCGACGGCGGCAGCAAAGTCGTGATCGTAGTCGCTCCAAACAGTGGCGATCCCTCAAGCCGCATCAACATCTCGATCACCGGCTCGCTCGTTAGCGTCCCAACCGTCATATCGAGAACCACCTGATTGTTCGGCGTGATCTGCGGACGCACGCTCACCAGCCGCACCGTCCCCGGCATCACCCTTTCGAGATCGGAAAATAATTGTGTCCAGCTCACAGCCTTGCGCGAGATCAGTGTGTTGAGAAACACATTGCGATCCAGCACTTCCGAGTTCTGAACCTGCCGCAATACCGCGTCTATTTTTGTCTGCTCCGCCGTTTGTTGTCCCAGCGCCCGCTCCAGGTTGGCAACTGCGGTGCGCGTCTCGCTAGCCCGTGTGCGCTCTTCGAAAATCAGCATCCCCTGGCCAACCAGCCCCCCCAACAGAATCAGGGAAAGCAGGAACGAAGCCACCAGCATCGCCCGGTCGCGGCGAAACGGTTCGCTTGCAAGATTGATCGGGATTCTGACATGCATCGCGCTAGTTCACCCCCATCCCTTCGAGGTAGCCGTACAGGCCGGCATTGTTTGCGTCAACCGTTCCCAGCCTGCTCTGCAATAGTTGCGCCTGCAGATTCCAGTTCTCCCGCAAATGTTGTTCCAGTTCTTCCGCCATCGAACCCAGTCCGCAAAGCTCTACTCGCGCAGGCTTTGTCTTCCGTTCATCTTCCAGATAGGCGAGCGTCGGATCGAGCACATTCAGGATTTCCTCCATCGTGACTTCCTGCAATTCGAGGCAACGAAACAGGCGCAAATCCATTTCTTCAAAATGGCTTAGGGTGAGGGTCAGCCCGCTCAGGCGCAGTGTCAGCGTATTCGCCTTCGCAAGATTCGTCGCGCTCAATCCCGCAATCGTGATAAAGCCCGGATGAAAGCCCGCGCTGCGAAATGCCGCTTCATAAGGTGCCAGCGTCTCGGCGGCAATTGCGGCTATCGTCAGTTCCACCTTGTTCCCGCCCTGCGGCTTCACCTGATAGCGCAGGATTGCCGAATCCACGTCAAAGGGAACTGTCCGCTTCAGCCGGAAACGGATCAATGCCGCCTGATCTTCCACTTTGCGGGGAAAGTGGTCGAAGTCCATCAGCGTAATGCGGGCGGCGCGATCCGGCAAAATCACCGCCGCCGCGCGCTTCTTGTTGCCGTTCGCCGCCGGGGCGATCCTGCGCAACATTCCGCTCAGCGCTTCCGGATCCACTTGGGCGTCCAGCCCTGCAACCGCATCAAAACGCGTTGCCCCAGCCTGCCAGTGAGCAATGCCTCCCGGTCCCAGTTCAAATGCGAACGCGGGCGGCGGATCCTCCACAAGATTGCGCAACTTTTCAAGCAAACTCATTCGACGAAGGTCACCTTGTTGATTTCTTTGAGCGTCGTAACGCCTTCCCGCAACCGCTCCACCGCACTCTCGCGCAGCGTGCTCATTCCTTGCGCCCGCGCCGCGTTGCGTATCTGCGAGGTTGGTCTCTTCTCGAGAATCATCTCCCGGATGTCTTCGGTCAAATCGAGCAGTTCATGAATCGCCGTCCGCCCGCGATGCCCTGTGCCCCCGCACTCAAAGCAGCCCTTGCCCTCGTAAAAAATCACTTCGCGCCATTCCTCGGGCTTCAGGCTGCTATCGAGCAATTCCTGGTCGGTCACGACAATTGGCGTCTTGCAGTGGGGACAAATCTGGCGCACGAGGCGCTGCGCCAGAATGCAATTGAGCGCACTCACAAAGTTGTAGGCCTCGACACCCATATTCAAGAAGCGGCCCAGCACGTCGAACACGTTGTTCGCGTGAACCGTCGTGAACACAAGATGCCCCGTCAGTGCGGCGTTGATTGCGATGATGGCCGTCTCCTGGTCGCGAATTTCGCCCACCAATATCTTGTCCGGATCGTGACGCAAAATGCTGCGCAGGCCGCGCGCAAAGGTCA
>JBKJSR010000375.1:0-3675 GCA_046594355.1 Bryobacter sp. | reverse complement strand
GCCAAAGCCCGGGCCGCGCACAATGTTGCGCCCCCCATTGCCGAAGCTGTTGGGGGCCGGGGCGGCGAAGGCGGAGGTGTCCATATAAAGCTGGCCGGGACCATAGCCGCCACGGATCGTCGTTGCACGTAGTACGTCGGCGAAATTGCCGTTACCCGGACAATTGCAGGGGCCGGCATCGGCAAGGATCGAGAAGGGGGCACCCGTAACGAAGCGGGCAATTCCGGCCAATTGCCAGTTTCCGGCGAGCCAGCCGAGGGGGCCGGATTTGGCGAAGCGCTTGCCCGGGCCAAATGGGAGTTCCCAAATGTGATTCATGGTGAGCATGTGCGTGCGATCAAAGCCCGCGGGGCCATAGTGGCGCTCACGGACGAAACCAGGAATGGTGAAGCCGGGTTGATCGTCGCCGATGCCGAGAGTTTTCGAAAAGGTGTAGGCCGCCTGGAAGGATAAGCCCTGCGAGAAGCGTTTCTGGACGTTTGCCTGGAGAGCGTTGTAGTTGTTGTTGTAGGCGTTGGAGCGTTCGGCTACGCTGGCGGTGCGGCCAAAGCGCTGGTTGAAGACGAGTCCGGCGGCACCTTGACCGGGCATGGAGAAATTGAGTTCGCGCTGTCCGGGGATGCGGCGTCCAAGGGTGCCGACGTAGGCGGCGTCGGCGACCCAGCCGCCGCTCAACTGGCGCTGCACGGTAAGGCTGTAGCTATGTACCATCGGGATCGGGTTGGTGCGGGGCACGGTGAAGTAACCCTGGTTGGGAGCGGGGCTGATCACTCCGGTCGAAGGGATCGGGATGAGCGTGAAGGCGGGGAGCGTATCGGCGGAGCCTTCGATGCGGAAGTTACCCGCGACGCCTTCCTGAATGTTGTAGATGACGGGGAATTGAGTGGATAGAGTACCGCCGGTGAAGCCAAAGCGGCCGGTGTAGTAGCTTAAGCCGTAACCGCCGCGAAGCACGGTTTTCTGGTTGAGGCGGAAGGCTGCGCCGAGGCGCGGGGCGAACTGATGGGGGTCAAAATCGACGTTCGTGCTTAGACCGATCTGGCCAACCCCGGCGACGACCAGACTGTTGTTTGAGATGTCGTAGTTGGAAGCGCCGCCCGCGTAACGGGGCTTGACGGTGGAATGGGCTTCATAGCGGAGACCCAAATCGAGAGTGAGGCGACTGGTGAGCTGCCAGGAATCGTGAAAAAAGAAGAAGGCCTGGGTTAGTCGATTGGTGGGGCTGACGGTCTGGAAGGTGCGGTAAGTGAGATCGGGTGCGCCGAGCAGGAAACTGGCGAAGGAATTACCGAGAGTGCCGAAGGGGCCCAGGGCTTGTCCGGGGATGGCGCTGGTGCCGGGGTTGTAATCAAAGCGGCCGCGAGGGCCAAAATTGAGACCTTGGGGCTGGAAGCGGTCGGCACGGATGCGGCGGACATCGGCGCCCCATTTCATGGTGTGCTTGCCGGCGATCCTGGTCCAGTTATTGACGAAATTGAAGAGGTTATCGGCGTTGACGAGCGGATAGAATACCGGGGGACCCATACCGGGCATTCCGCTTACGTTGAAGCGTGGAATGCCACGGGTGGAGATGGCGTCGGGATTGGGGTTGCGGATGGGTAACTGAGCCGCGAGAGGATCGTCGATGTTATCTCCGTTGACATCGGCGAAGTAACGGTTGTAACCGGCGCGGGCTTCCATCAGGAGCGAAGGCGACCACTGACGGGTGTAGTTGAGCGAGATGGTATGAGTGCGGACGCGCGAGAGGACTCCGTCGCCGACGCGCGGGCCCAGCAGAGCGCCTTGAGATACTTCGTAGGGAGAGTAGTTGTACTTGACGAAGATCGAGTTGCGCTCATTAAAGTTATGGTCGACGCGGCCATCGTAGTTGTAACCGTTTAGACTGAAGGGCACATTTCCGACGATGTTATTGTTGAGACCGGCGATGTTAGTGGCTGGAATTAAAGGTGTAAGGATGCGGGCGACGGGGTGGATACGGCTGGCGGGGATCAGATTGCCGGCGAAGAGCACGCGGCCCGTGCCATCGGGATTACCGCTGAAGGGATCGTAGAGATTCAAACCGGGGACGCCGGAGAAATTGCCGGTGCGCCAATCGCTCACAGGGATTGTGTTGAGTTGGGTAGTGGCCTGACGCTGATTGACGCCCTGAAAAGAAGCGAAAAAGAAGGTTTTGTTGCGGCGGATGGGTCCGCCGAGAGCACCACCGTATTGGTTGCGCACGAGGGCCGGTTTGGACTGTGGCACGAAGTTGAAGAAGTTGCGGGCGCGCAGTTCGCGGTTGCGCAGAAAATTGAAAAGGGCGCCATGAAATTGGTTGGAACCGCCACGGGTGACGACGTTGACGACAGCGCCGCCAGCGCGGCCAAACTCGGCCGTGTAGTTGGAGGTGGAGATGTTGACCTCCTGCACCGCTTCGGCGGGAGGAATGTAGATGGTGAGGCCGAGGGTGGGGTTGTTGTTATCGACGCCATCGACCTGAACGTTGTTGGCGCTATTGCCTTGACCATTGGCCTGATAGAAGGTGGTCCGTTGCGGATCTTCGAGGGCGGTGAAGTTGGCGACGGGGACGGAGACGCCAGGTAGCAGGCCAACGAGAGCCTGAAAGCTGCGGTTGGGCACGGGTAGTTCGCGAACGGCCTGGGCGGTCACGGAGCGGCTTAGGTCCGAACGATCTGTCTGGAGGAGCGCGGCTTCGCCAGTGACGTTGACGACCTCGGTTACTTGGCCTGGCTCGAGGACGGCGTCTACGCGAAGAGTGGTAGCGACATTGAGCTCGATCTTGTCGCGGCTGAACTTTTTGAAGCCCTGATTCTCGATCTCTACCCGGTAGGTGCCCGGCTGGAGATAAGGCTGGATGTAGAAGCCATCGGCGTTGGTGAAGAGCTTGCGTATTACACCGGTATTGACTTCGGTAATGGAAACTGCGGCCTTGGGGACGACGCCTCCGCTGGAATCGCTCACAGTGCCTACGAGATTGGCGGTCACTGCCTGGGACCATGCGAGTGAACATGAAATCAACAACGATAGAAGGAGATAGGTGCCGCGCATAAAAACCGCTTTCCGGAAAAGAATTTTTCTGTCTCTGCGGCGAAGGCTATCAGACGCGGCATTGTATAGTCAATGCAAATCGCGTCATGCCAAATCTCGTCCGATTGAATTTGTTGCAAGGCAGCTTTGAGTGGGTGCTCTCTTCGCATGGAGATCGGGATCGGGCTGTAATGAGCCAAGGCCACATGCAGCTTGTAAACCCCGCTAGGGGCCTCTGAGTCCTGCTAGCATTTAGCCTATGCGCGACAGGATTGGGGCGGGCGTCTTCGGGTTGGGGATGATGTTTGTGTCGCTTCATTCCTGCACGAAACAATCGCTCCCCGAGATTCCGGGAATCGACACGCAAAACTTTCTTCCTTCGATCCGCGCCGACGTCGAGAGCGCAATTCGCGACGTGCAGTCTTCCCCCAGCGACCCGGAGAAAAATGGAAAACTGGGAATGCTGCTCCATGCCCACGACCGGCTGGATTCCGCCTTAATCTGTTATCGGCGCGCCCACTTTCTGAAGCCTCCCGACTACCGTTGGTCCTACATGCTGGGCGTAGTCTATGCTTCGCTGTCCAAACATGCCGAGGCAGCGACAGCTTTTGGGGATGCGCTCGCGCAAAAACCGGATTACGCAGCCGC
>JBKJSR010000222.1:0-10106 GCA_046594355.1 Bryobacter sp. | reverse complement strand
CAGAGTAAGCGGGAGCCACAGTGGTGGTTTGACCATTGAGGGTGAGCCGGATTTCCGAAGCGCTGGTCAGAGGGTAACCTCCGTTGCGGGTGGGCGGAATTTGCCCTGCAGGCACTGCCGGAGCGGTCGGTCCCAGGCCGGTGCCATAGAGGACAACGAATTCGCCGGGGCGGGCCGGACGGAGAGCCAAACCACTCAGCACACCGTTTGTGCCGAAAAGGTTGGGCGGTCCGATGTAGGCACTGCCATCATTCGCGGTGGAGGCCAGATACCGGCTGTTTTCCGGGGTGAAGCGGAATACAGCGGGGTTGATCCGCCGCGACTGCGTGGCTACGGTGGTGCTGCGCAAGTTACTGTACTCGACTAAGACAGTTACCGGGCCTTCGGGGATATTGTCCGGTGCGATGGCGTTGATTTGGCCCGAACTGGTGAAGGCGATGAAGGCTTCCTGGCCGTTGAC
This sequence comes from Bryobacter sp., assembly GCA_046594355.1. Lineage (GTDB taxonomy): Bacteria > Acidobacteriota > Terriglobia > Bryobacterales > Bryobacteraceae > Bryobacter. Next base: position 9,646 of record JBKJSR010000222.1, on the reverse strand, counting down.
GAGAACGCGGACGTTATTCAAGCGGCGCGGAGCGAAGTTGTTTACGAAAGACTGTCCCCAGTCGCCGAAATCGTCGCCCAGATCCGTACCGAAGATCGTGAAAAAGCCGCCCGGTGTAATGGCATTGTCAGCCGAAAAGGAAGCGCTGTTGACAATGCCCGAGCTCTGGAAGCCAGGCTTGGGCAAGCCGACGGTGGAGGTGAAGGGCGAGGCGAAAATATCTCTCGCCTCTGTTGCGGAGAGAGGCCCGGCATAGACTCGAAACAGCGCGATGCGACCCGGAGCCCATTCATTATCGTCATCGAGAAACAGGTGAACCAGTTGCTCGGGATTAAGCGTAGCGCTCATGATGCCGAGGTCGGTACCGGTGCGGGAAGCGACCAAGAGACCGTTGAGATAGATGCGCACTTCGCCGGGCCTCTTCACCAGGATGACGTGGTAGTAGGTCCCCGCAGCGAGTCTGTCGTTACCTGTACTGCTGACACCTGAGTGGTAGGTCACGAAGCCGGATGGGTCGAGGTACAATCCCTCGGAGCGGGTACGGTTGAGTCCGTCGTAGATACGGCGCCAGCCGGTGGTTCCCGCGTTCATGGCAAAGATCAATTCCATGGAATAGCTGTCGCGTGGTGTTTTGTCTTTGGCTAGGTAGGTGAGTCCGCCTTGGGCGGCCCTGGGGCTGGCGGACCCAGTAACTTCGTAGACCGTCCGAACCTGGCCGAAAACAGTGTCGGAAACAAAGCGATTGTTTCCACCGGGGTTTGCCGCAGTCAGCGGCGCGCTGCCTGAACGTTGCGGGTTCAGATTGCCTTGAAACAAATAGTTTGAGACCTGTACGGCATTTTGCGCCTGGCAGAGAGCCGTCGAAAGCACGAAGAGCGAAGATAGTAAACGCATTCCGCTAGTTTATCAGCCTAAAAGTTGAACTTGAAGCCGAGTTGAATCAGGCGCTGGTCGATCGCGTTGGTCCAGGCATAGCTGGGTGCCGCCGTAATGGCTCCTGCCGCGTCCACCGTGGCGGTCGTGTTTACGCCAGTAACATTGGTGTGATTGAGCAAGTTAGTCGACTCGGCAAAGAACTCGGCGCGATAGCGTTCGCGGATCGGGAAGATACGCGAGTAGCGAACGTCGAGCTGATAGGTGGACGGACCACGATAAGTGTTGCGACCAATATAGAGAGGACGCTGGAAGGCGACGCCGGTGGCCTGATCGTTGTTCAATACGCGGTTGGAACCGATGTTAAAGACGTCTCCCGAGATGGCGGTGACTGTGAAGCCAAGCCGGTTGTTCTTGACTAGGTACTTGGCGACCTTGTTGTCAAAAGCGAAATCGGGCTGATAGACGCCTGCAGCCTGCAGGGAATGGCGGCGGTCGGTGAGGGAGTTACCCTTGTCGCGGCGGCGATTGGAGAGGTCGCTCAGGAAAAAAGCGCCTGAGTCGATGTTGTTGTGTTCTGGAGCATCGTCGATCGCGTGTGACCAGGTGTAGCTGCCAAAAGCTTCAAAGCCACGGCTGGCGCGCCGATTGAGCGTTAGCGTTCCACCCGAGTAGCTGGATCTACCCGCGCTCTCGGCCGACAGAACATTGTTGAAGCGGGGATCGATGCGCTGCCCGGCGGTTGAGATCCAGGTCGGACGGCCATCGGCCAGGACGTTCCCACTCGCGAGCAAATTGATGTTGCGATAGATCGGCAGCCGGTTGCCTCTGGTGAAGAGATAGGTGGCGGAAATTGAAGTCTTGGGCGCAATCTCGCGAGTGATGCCGACGTTGAAGTTACTCGAATAGAGATTGGCAAAGTCGGGCGAGATCGTGTCGATGGATTGAATTGGGAGGTTGGCCCCCGTGGGAAGGCTGGTCAGGATAGAGGGGAAGTTCGGCGTAACTACCGGGCTGGTGACGTTTACAAAGCTTCCCGTGCCATTGTTGAGGATTGCGCGGCGGTAGACATCGGTCTGAGGCGGATCGAAGAAGATGCCGGTGCTCGCACGAACGACCGTCTTCTGATCTTTTCCGAGGGCCCAGGAGAAGCCAAGGCGCGGCGCAAAATTGTTGCGATCAGTCCTGAATTTTTGCGAGGAACTGTAGGGCGAATTCGAAGCCGGCGAAGGCATCGAGTAGACGTCATAGCGCAGCCCGTAAGTCAGCGTCATGTTAGCCCGAGGCTTAAATGTGTCCTGGGCAAAGTAGCTTGTGAAGAGCGAGTTGTATTTGAGGTTCGGCTCGCCGATGGTTTGTGTAAAATTCAGGTAAGCACGGGGGTTGACGCCGTTTTTTGCATCGAGATATGCGGCAATGTTGGCAAAGGTGTAGCGGCCGAAGGTGGCCTGGATCTGCTGGTCGCGAATGTGGCGTCCGGTGAAGCCGAATTTGTAACTATGCTTGCCGGAATTGATGCTGAGATTGTTATTGTACTCAGGCGTCATCTCGGTGAAGTTGAAGCCGACACCCTCGGAGCGGCCGAACTGCACGATGCCGGTAATATTGATCGATGGTCCGGTACCGGTAGCCTCAAAGGCCTGCTGTTGCTGGCTGCGATACGGCGTCTGAAAGCGGAATTCGTTGACGATATTGGGAGACAGCGTCGAAACGAGTTGAGCCGCTCCAACATAGCTGCGGTCAACGAAGCTATAAGTACGCGACACAACCGACAATCCGCCGCCCGAATTGAATGGCGAATCGTTAGCGTGGCCATTAAAACGCAGGCTGAGACGATGATTGTTGTTAATCATGTAATCGAGCTTTGCAAAGAAGAAGCGTACATCCTGTCTGAAGGGAATCGGGTCGGCGAAATTGGCAGGGAGGCCGACTTGAGCGAGTACGGCCGGTGTAACAGTTACGACGTTCGGGAGATCGCGCTTTACCTTCTCATAGGCACCGTAGAAGAACAGCTTGTCTTTGATCAGACGACCGCCACCATTGGCGTAAAACGAATCGACGTTGATGTTCGGCTTGGCAGATCCGAAGCGTTGCAGCGCGGGAGTAGCGCTAAAATCAGTGCGGCGGAAAAGGTAAGCCGCCTCTCCGTGGTAATCGTTGTTGCCGCTCTTGGTGATCGTGTTCGCGACCGTGCCGACGGTGTTGCCAAATTCCGGCGCGAAGCCGTTAGACACGAAAGCGATTTCCTCGACGAAAGTATTCGAGATTGGAATCAGGCGGATGCCGACGCGGTCGCTCTGCACGTTGTTGCTGCCGTCGAGCTGGTAATTCACGCGGCCATTGAAGCCATTGGCGTTGATCTTGCGCGGTACACCGAATTCCGTGTTGGGGCGTCCGGTTACGTTCGGCTGATAAAAGATGAAGTTAAAGGGGTTGCGGCTCACCAGCGGCAGGTTGTTAATTTGATTCGAGCTCAGTGTGGAGCCAAGATCGGTGCGGCCGGGTTCCGTGACCGGGCCGGATGCGTTGACCACAATTTCCGTGGCCGCGCTTGTGATTCCAAGGTCGAAGTTGATGGTTGCGGTAGTGCCGGCACCAATGCTGATGCCAGTCTGCTTCACATTGTTAAAGCCAACGCTGGCCACCGACACTTCGTACTCGCCACGGGGCAGTACTGAGAACCGGTAATATCCCGATTCGTTCGATTCGCTTTGCCGTTCGAGGCCAGTGCCGAGATTGCGTGCTTTGATGCTCGCTTTGGCAATGGCAGCCCCGGCAGGATCTCGAACAATTCCTTCAATTTGACCATCGATTGACGCTGCTTGAGGAAATGCGAATACAGCGGATAACAAAAAAAGCGGTAGAAAAATCCTAAAGCTCATGACCTATTCTATTACAGTCTGGTTATTCTCTAGAGAACCAGTCCCCAGTGGGAATGATGGGGCGATGCTCCGCGGACCACTGGTATAAGTAGGTCCAACACCAGATGCGAACTCCATCTTCGTCTGTGGCGGTGCAGACGATTCGGCAATATTCGTGAGGTTCGGCGTTGTCTCGATGGCAACCTTCGTAACGGTCTAGCTGCTCGAGGAACTCTGGATCATCGGGAAGCTCGTACAATTCGCCGCGAACTTTCTCCGTAGCTTGGGTGGCTGGTAGCAGGCCGGGATATTTGCCCAGATTCACGAGGCGGCCAGCGAGCCGCGCCATCCCCTTATGTTTTGCGGTTTTCGCCAGCCATGCCGCTTGATCGCCGCCACTATTCCGGCGCAACGTGCCGTATACAAAAAGATGGCGAACCGTGTCTGCACGCATTGAAAGCTACTCCGACTCCTTGTCTTCGATGCCAATCTGGCTGAGGCGGTATCGCAACGCGTTGCGTGTAATTCCCAGGAGCCGGGCGGCCTGGCTCTTGTTGCCGCTAGCGCGCTTGAGAGCCTGCTTGAGGATGCTTTGTTCGTACTCGTCGAGAGTCATTCCAGACGGAAGCAACGACGCTTCCGCTGTTGCCAACTGACGCGATCGCGGTCCCATGTCGATGCGGATTTCGTTTGCCTGAAGTTCTTGGCCAGAGGCAAGCAATAAGCTGCGCTCAATCACATTTTCGAGCTCGCGGACGTTTCCGGGCCAGTCGCCGGCCAGCAGCTTGTCCAGGGCGCCAGGGCTTAGCTTATGTTTGCCGTTGCCATACTTGCCCATGAAATGTTGCGCCAGCGCAGGAATGTCTTCCCGACGCTCGCGCAAGGGTGGAATGTCGATCGGCATGACATTGAGCCGGTAGTAAAGGTCTTCACGAAAACGGCCTCCTTCGAGGGCTCCGCGAAGATCCACGTTTGTCGCCGCGATCACGCGAATGTCAATCTGGCGTACACGGTTGGAGCCGAGCCGCTCAAACTCGCGCTCCTGAAGAACACGCAAGAGCTTGACCTGCACGGCCATAGGCACGTCGCCGATTTCGTCAAGAAAAACAGTGCCCTGGTCGGCCTGTTCAAACTTGCCCGGTCTCGCGATCGTCGCTCCTGTAAATGCGCCTTTTTCATAACCGAATAACTCGCTCTCGATCAAATTCTCCGGCAGCGCACTGCAGCTTATTTTAACGAGGGGCTGAGTGCGGCGTGGAGAATGAAAGTGGATTGCCCGCGCCACCATGTCTTTGCCTACTCCGCTTTCGCCGCAAAGAAGCACCGTAGCACGGCTGGGTGCGACGCGTTCCACGAGACGGAACACCTCTTGCATTCCAGGGCTGCGTCCAATCAGGTTGCCGAAGGTGTGGCGGGTTTCAAGCTCCGATTGCAGGCGCTGATTCTCGGTGCGCAGCCGCCGCACTTCGAGCGCCTTGTTGACTACCGTGCTCAGGTGGTCGAGCGAAAATGGCTTCTGCAAAAAGTCGATCGCACCGCGCTTCATTGCTTCAACGGCAGTTTCGACATTGCCGAAAGCGGTCATCACGACGACAGGCGTGGACGGGTTGTCGCGAGTAATCCGCTCGAGGAGTGTGAGGCCATCCATGCCCGGCATCTTGAGATCGGTAATCACCAGATCGACTCCATCGAGCTTGCGCAGGGCCGCTTCCGCGTTGGCGGCCGTCACCACCTCGTGATCGTCCCCGCTCAAGTGCAACTCGATTACGCGACGGAGTTTGTCTTCATCTTCAACGATGAGAATTCGCATCATTTATTACTCTTGCACCTCCTGGCGGTCTGGCAGCCACACACGAAAGGTAGTTCCCGATCCTGCTTCGCTGTCTACAAATATGCGTCCACGATGTTCATCCACAATCTTTGAGACGATGGCGAGGCCGAGTCCGGTTCCCTCACTCTTGGTGGTGAAGAAGGGATTGAAGATGCTGCCGAGATTCTCCGCGGCGATTCCTGAACCGCGGTCGATTACGGCTAGCTCGGCCCCGCCTTCGACCGGGCGCGTCAGCACGGTAATCACCGCTCCGTCCGGACTTGCGTCGATTGCGTTAGCCAACAGGTTTGCGACAAGCTGTTCGATCCACTGTGCGTCCACCGGTATGGCCGCTAGATCGGGCGAGTCGTTTCGAATGATGGTCACACTGCGAGCGGTGGCGCGAGTTTCGACTTGATGAACAGCCCGGTCGATGATCTCGGACAAGTGGGCTGCTTCGATACGGAGGCGGAAGGGCCGGGCGAAATCGAGAAAGCGCTTGACGAGTTCATTCGTCCGATCAACTTCGGTGGAGATGTAACTGGAAAGTTCCCTCGCGATCGCGTTATCGGCAGGGAGTTTGCGGGCCAACATCTCGGCGGAATTCTTGATCGTGCCAAGCGGATTGCGCAATTCATGGGCAAGGCCGGCCGTCAGTTGTCCGAGTGCGGCGAGACGTTCACTGCGTTGTACTTCGGATTGGGCGGCCTTCAGGTTTTCGTTGGTGGTCGCAAACTCGCGGGCGAGCGTCTGGTACCGCTCGGCCTGTTCGCGGTTACTGCGCGCCAGTTGATAGGTAAGGTAGGCGGCAAGAAAGAGGAAGAGGATCCGGAAGCTAATCTCCTGCCGCTGATCGAGTGGAATGACCATGGTCCGGAAGTCGAGATAAAGCAAAAAGGACAGGTAGGACAACGCTGCCAGTGCTGTTGCGGCAAGTGTCCCCAGCGCCCCAAACGAGGTGGCTGCTGTTACCACCGGCAATAGGAGAATCAGATAGTAACTTGAGGTAATTCCGCCCGTCACCCCCATCAACAGGTAGGTCAGCAGCATCCGGATCGCCACTCCCAGAAAGCGGCCCGCCGGAGAATTGCGGAAATAACCGAGTCGCGGCTCTGCGATTTCGAAAATGGCGAATGCGGTCAGCATCTCTACTTCCGCATCGTTCACGATGGGCGAAGCAAAGTGGAGGGCAAGAAATAAGAGGACCCATACTGCATCGCGATAGGTCGGGGTCCAGGACATTATTCATAAGCTCTCATAGATTGCATGAGCCGTTGGAAGCAATTCAATTTTGCGTGGTCTCAATTCCAGATTTTGCATGGATGCGAGGGGGTGATCCCTGGTCGTCCGTGTTCTGCCATTAGGTCCAACTGTTGCGCTCAGTGCGGCGATAATCGGGACGGAGCGCGGAATGACGTCACTGTTTCGCGCGCTCCGGCAGCAAGAATGGCCGCGAAAATCGCCGCAGGCATCGGCGCACTTAATGAGACGACCGCTAGGACCGGCTAACCGTCGCGGTATCGCGGAAGCTATTGCTTCGACCCCGCCGGCTCGGTATCGCGGAGGCAGCGTAATCGGCTGCCGGCATACGAACGCATTTAAGCGGTCGTGGTACTACCTCAGACGGTATCTCCGCCATGCGGTTTCGGTTTGGACGGCTGGTGCTTGCGTTGCGGGCGGCCGCAACAGAACCCTGTCGACTGCCACGATGACGACGCCTCGATTTTCCGCCTTGTGGGGGCATGAACTATTTGAAGCTCACTTAGTTCTACCAGTGCCGCCATCTTGCCTAAGATTGCCGATGCCAGGCAAATGCGTCCGCAATGTGTTCCACGCGAAGCACCGGCTCAAAGACAATCGAGAGCGTATCGAAGCGCACCAGTTCTTCGGCCAAATGCTTCTTGCGGCAAAACTCTCTCGCCGCACTCCGGACCGCAATTTCTTTGCCGCGATCGATATTGCGGTCCGGAGATCCGAATTGATCCGTACGCCTGCTCTTCACTTCGACCATGATCAGACGGTCTGGCAGTCCCCTCTGCCAGGCGATCAGATCGATCTCATGCAGACCGCTCCGGCTCCGCCAATTCCGTTCAATTACGAAATAACCTTTACCCTGCAAGTAGCGGTGCGCCAGGTCTTCTCCGCGCCGACCTAACGCATGTGCTGGTTCCATGACCCTGGCATCGTGCCATTGCCGCAATTTGTCGAAGCAGCGCCAGATTGGTTTTGTAAACAAGGTTATTTTATAACTTCAAATTCGAATTCCATCACCTTGCCGCGCACGATGTAGCAGAGATAATACTCCCAGTTACGGCGCAGGCGCGGCGACAGGTTGATCAGGAATTCAAAGCCGAGATATCTCCACAACGCTAGTAGCTTGACGTAAACTTTTTTCTCCCTGAATTTGGCCTTCGTGTAGTAGCCGAAGCCCGCGTCGTCAGGGCCAAAGTACCGAAAGCTGAAGCTGTTTAAGTGCCAGCGGTGGGTCGGATCGCAAAAACTGGAGAAGTCCGTGTAGTGAGGTGTCTCTAGCCGGAGGGTTCCACCATTGCGCAAGACGCGGTGAAACTCCTCCATGGATCGAATCACGTCTGCAACATGTTCTATGACATGGATCGCCCGCAGCTCATCAAAGCTGGAGTCGCGAAAAGGATAAGGATGGCGGTCGAGATCGGCGATGACATCGGCCGCAGTTCGTGGATTGTTATCTAAACCGACCGAGCCTGGATACTTGCGTATGCCGCAGCCGACGTCTAGAATTCTTGGCTTTGATCGAGACAAGACTCTAGTGTATCGAGGCAGAATTCCGCCTGGTCGCGCGTGAAGACCAGCGGCGGGCAAAGACGAATCGAATTTGGTCCGCAACCCAGTATCAGAATGCCGCGCTCAAATGCCATCAGTTCCAGGCGGTCGCGCAGTTCCGGAAAGCGTTCTTTGCTTTTCTGATCCCTCACCAGTTCGAAGCCAATCATCAGTCCCATGCCTTGCACACGGCCCACATGGCGGAAACGCCGGGGCCAACCGTCCATGCGTCCGAGCATGTAATTGCCGACGCTCGTTGCATTTTCGAGCAGTTCCCGCTCGAGGAGTTCTATCGTGGCAAGTGAACTCGCGATCGCCACCGGGTTGCCGCCAAAAGTGGAAGCATGCGCGCCTGGCGTCCACGCCATCCATTCCGGCTTTGTCACGACAGCACTCAACGGCATGCCGCTCGCAATGCCTTTGGCGAGCGCGAGAATATCCGGATTGACACCAAAGTGTTCCACAGCAAACATCTTGCCGGTACGGCCCATGCCAGCCTGAACTTCATCCCAGATGATCGGGATCTTGTACTTGGCCGCTACGGTTTGCAATTCATCGATGAACTTTTGTGGTGGCACGACATAACCGCCCTCGCCTTGAACCGGTTCTACGATGATGCCCGCAATGTCATCCGCCGGGATGATGTGGCGTATCAACTGGTCTTCGATTACTTTGACGCACTCGACATTGCAGGTCTCTACCTGCTTGCCATAACTGCATCGATAGCAATTTGCATAAGGGATGTGCGAAACGCCGGTCAGCAGGGACCCAAAACCTTTCTTCTGCACGCTCTTCGATCCAGTGAGTGACAGTGCTCCCATCGTCCGGCCGTGGAAAGCCCCGAGGAAGGCAATGAATCGTTCGCGGCCCGTATGGTAGCGGGCCATCTTGAGCGATGCTTCAATCGCTTCCGTTCCGGAATTCCCGAAGTAAACACGGCGCGGCCCGCCACCTGGAACCAGACTTTGCAGCTTCTCGGCCAGATCGACCATGTTCTCGTAATAGAAATCTGTGCCCGAGTAGTGGATCAGCTTTGCAGCCTGTTGCTGAATGGCCGCGACTACTTTGGGGTGGCAATGACCGGTAGCGCAGACGGCGATGCCGGCATTGCAATCGAGAAAGCGATTGCCGTCCAGATCTTCGATGATCGAGCCTTCGGCACGGGCCACAGTCAGCGGATATCCGCGCGTGTAGCTGGGGGACATTACGGCGTTGTCGCGGGCAATGAGTTGCACCGCCTTCGGACCAGGCAAGGGCGTGGCCAAATGCGGCAGGTCCATCCGGTTGAGCGTGATTGTGC
>JBKJSR010000076.1:0-5516 GCA_046594355.1 Bryobacter sp. | reverse complement strand
AAAACTCCAGTCCTGATCCCCAGCGTGCAGCGTCTTCTCCAGTCGCTCGCTCCCGCAATTAAAAAGAAGCGCCGTCTCCTGCGAGACGGCGCTTCTAAATTGAATTGAATAAGTGTGATCGGATTGCAACTGCCGATCAGAAACAAGCCGCTGACCGGAGACTGGGACTGCAAGGAATATTAGGAACCAGAACTTCACCCAACTAGCTTATCCGCACTTGGCGAGTAATTCACGAATTCGTTGCTCGTCCAGCTTTGGCGGCGTCTTCGTGAGCGCGTTTTGAGCGGCCTTCTTCGCATTCGGCTTGTCACCCTTCTGGTAATAAGCCATCGCGAGATGGTAGTGGTAAATGTACTTGTTCGGATCCTTCTTCACAATATCCGTGAAGATGTTGATCGCCTGATCCGAAAGATTTTTCTTGATGTAGATCAGTCCAAGCGTATCGGAAATATCCACGTTCGAGGGCAGCTTCTGCTTGGCGCGTTCCGCGTAGGTCAACGCCATATCGAGGTCTGTTCCCTGATCCGCCATGATCATCGCCAGATTGTTCAGTGCCAGCACATTGCCCGGATCCAGTTTCACGATCTGCTCGTAAAGCGGTTTCGATTCCATTGGCCTGCCCAGCCGGTCGTAAATCATGGCCAGATTCAGCGGTGCAAGCGGGTCGTTTGGCAGCAGTGTCCCGGCCTGCTTGAAGTACTTGATCGCATTGGCATCGTCGCCCATCCGCTTATAAACTTCAGCCAACCGCACCACTACGGATGCGTCTTTCGGATTGGCCGCAAGCAACTTCAAAAACTCTGGCAGCGCCCGCTCATAGTTGCCGACCCGAACCGCTGTGTTGGCCAGAGCATTCCGGATATCGTTTCGCTCCGGCGCTTTGGCCAGCTCCGCATCGATCGTCTTCAACGCCAGTTCGCTCTTGCCAACCTGCAGATAAGTCTCAACCGATCCCAACAAGCCCCGCGTGTCGCTCGGATTCGCCTTCATCATCTTGTCGAAGGTCGCCTGAGCCTTGTCCTTTTCATTGGTGTCCAGTTGAATTCGAGCAGTCATGTAGAGCGCATCGCCCATATTGGGATAACGGGCCAGGATCATCTCCAGATCCTTTTTCGCGCCGCTTAGATCGCGGCTGCCATATAACGCCGTCGCCCGCAGCAACCGGCCTCTCACTTCATTGGGATCATAAGCCAGCACCTGATTGGCATACTCAAGCGCCTTCCCGAATTCCTGTTTCTGCAAAAAAATCTGCGACAGCATGATCTTCGCAATCTGGAAGTCCGGCCGGAGCTTCAATGCTTCCTGCAATTGAATTCGCGCCTGATCTCCATCTCCTCGCGCCAGAAATGCTTTGCCCAGATTCATGCGCATCACGTGATTCTCAGGAGCCCGCGAAACGGCAGATTGCAAATCCGCTACGGCTGTATCCACCTGATCCTTTGATCCGCTTTGCAAGAGTAAACTCGCACGCATTGCCGTAGCGTCGTTGTCCTTTGGGTTTTCCTTCAGGATCTCTTCCAGCAGCCGCACCGCATCCGTCTTCTTGTTCATGTAGACGTAGGTTTCAACGATGCGCCTTTGATATTCGTGCTTTTTAGGAACCTGTTCCTTCGAACCTTCTTCAAACTGCTTCAGCGCCCGCTCGAAATCGCGAATCTTGAAATAGAAATCTCCAACCAGCATCCGCGGGTTCTCGATGTCTTTCGTGTTTTTCCCGATTGCCAGAATCTCGTCGAGCGTCAACTGCATCTTGTCGAACTGCTTAGCCGCAAAATAATGCGCTGCCAGTTGCGCTTTGAGGACGGGCTGCTTGGGCAATGCCGCAATCTTGCGCTTCAACACTTCCTCGGCTTGCGGAATTAATTCCTTTTTTGCAAACTCGGCATACAGCACGTCATAGTTCGATGCGTTTTCCTTGTCCGCGGCAATCGCTTTGTTGATGTATTCGATTGCTTCATCGTTCTTCCCGTTCTGCATCAAAACCTGAAACAGAACCGTCGTGAGTTCTTTCTGGTATGGCTTGATCCTGTCTGCCGTCTGCAAGCTCTCGAGCGCACCTGGCAAGTCGTTTTCCGCCAGTCTCAAAAATGCCTGCAACCGCAAGCCTTCAAAGCTCTTCGGATTCTTGTCCAGCAGCTTCTTCGAGATCGTCTCGATTTCCTTTAACAAATTCTTTGGCTTTGTTTCGCTGCGCGAATAAGCCGCCAGATAAATTTCGGCCAGTTTCGTCGCCGCATCTGTATTGTTCTGGTCCAGTTCCACACAACGCTGGTAGGCGCGCATTGCCTCAATGGGCTTGCCGCTCTTCATCTCCGCATTGCCCAACTGGTAATAGGCTTCGGCAAAACGGGCGTCCTTCTGCAACGCGCGCCGATAGAAAATCACCGCTTCCCGATACTTCCCATTTTTGAAGTAGCGGTTCCCCGTCTCGAGATATTTCTGCCGGGCAACTTTCGGATCGCTGTCGCACCCGGCAAAGGCCAGTGCGAGCAAGAAGAGGGCTGCAATTTTTATAGTGTTCATGGCGGTTTGCACCTGTTTGGGTTCATCCATATCATACCTTGCCCTCATTCCTGTCTAGCCCTTACTTTCGTACTGAACCGTTCCCCTCTTGTAAGAAGTGCGCCTCTGCATCGTCCTGTCTATCGAAGGAAGCAAAACTTGGAAATGATTAGCTTGGTACATTCCGTCAATCAGTTGGATCATATTCCTATGATCAGTGCCGACTTCGAGCGCATCTATCGCGAGTCTAGCGTCTCCGTTTATCGGTCCGCCTTCCGTATCCTCGGAAATGCCGAAGACGCGGAAGATGTTCTCCAAACCGTGTTTTTGCGTTTTCTTCGCCGCGACTTATCGCTCGGCACAGTCGACAAAACGGAACCTTACCTTCGCCGCGCCGCCGTTAACGCCGCTCTCGATCTGATCCGTTCCCGCAAGACGAAACTCACTTCCCTCGAAGATCTTGCCCACGAACCTTCTACCTCCGCCTCCCAGGAACTGCACTTCCGCCTCCGCGACGCGCTCTCCCGCATCGACCCCAAATGGGCCGAAATGTTTCTGCTCCGCTATGTCGAAGGTTACGGCAACAAGGAAATCGCTCAGCTCCTAAATCTCTCGCAAACCATGGTCGCGGTCACGCTCTTCCGTGCCCGGCAAAAACTGCAAAATGAAATTCGTCTCGAATTCGGCTCTCTCGCGCTGTAGATCAATTCAACCCAAGGTGAAATCGCAATGGACCCCAAGAACAATGAAATCAATCTCGATGACGCCATCCGCGCGATGAAGCAGGCTGAGCCCACCCCGGATCAGGCACGATCCGCAAGCGCCCGCGTGTATTCGTCTCTCAAAACTGAGCCAGCCGCCGGCATCCCCGGCCGCATCCGCACCGGGGCCGACTATAGCGCCCTACTGCAGCCGTACCTCCGCAATGAGCTCACGGAAGCGCAGCGGATGCTCGTCGACGACCAGCTCGCCTCGAATCCGAATTATCGCCGCGAACTTGACCGACTCCGTGGCAACGTCAGGGAAATGGCACCCGCCCGTGCTCGCCAGTCCAGCGCAAGATCCTTCGTCCCCTGGGCTGTCGCCGCCGGCCTCCTGATTACAACCGGCTACTTTGCCCTCGACTCCATCGACCGCTTCATGGCACCCTCCGGTCCCCGTGCCGAAATCGCCAGCGTCTCCGGTGAGATCTTCAAAGTATCCGCCGCCGGCCTTGAGTCCATGAAGCCTGGCGAGACGATTCTCGAAGCCCAGCCCGTCCGCACCGCCAAAGGCTCTTCCGCTATCGTCCGTTTACCCGACGGCTCGCTGATCGAAATGAACGAGCGCGCCGAGCTCAGCATCTCGGCGGCCTATAGTGGCTCTACCATTCGTCTGGATCGCGGCAATATTCTCGTCCAGGCCACCAAACAGAAACGCGGCGCACTTAAGGTGGCAACCCGCGAAAGTACCGTCAGGGTGAAAGGCACGATCTTCTCCGTTGCGGCCGGCCTGCGCGGCACACAGGTTGCCGTTGTCGAAGGCCATGTCGTCGTCGAGCAGGGCGGAAAATCCGAAGACCTCCTCCCTGGTCAGAGCACAGGTTCCATCGCTACTCTAAAGCGCACCAGCGTCCCCGAACAGATCGCCTGGTCCAAAGACTCCGCCCGTTACATGGCCATGCTCGGCGAGCTCAGCCAGATATCGAAACAGATCGAAGCGCTGCCCCAGCCCTCGCTCCGCTCTTCCTCCAGACTCACTCAGTATCTGCCCTCCGGCACAGTCGTCTATATCGCCATCCCCAACATCACCGGCACCGTTGCCGACGCCACGCGCATCTTCGAAGACCGTCTCAAGCAGAGCCCCGTCCTGCAGGAATGGTGGAACACGAAGCAGGTGTCCGAGGCCCGCGATCTCGCCGAAAAACTCCGTTCCGCCGGGAGCCAGATCGGCGACGAAATCGTCATCGCCGCGTCTCTCAATTCCACCAATGGTCTCGGTCACCCCGTCGTTCTCGCCGAGGTCAAGGGCAGTTCCGCCCGCATCGCGCTTGAGGCCCAGCTCCGCGAACTCCCAGCTGGAGCAAAGACCGCCGATCACATCTTCTTATCCGATCGTTTCTTCGCCGCCGGCGACGCAACTGCACTCGCCCGCACCCGCGCTTCTTTTGAAGCTTCCGCAAACGGCGGCTTCGAGGCAACTCCCCTCGCCGCCACGATCAAGCAGTCCTACGCCAAGGGGGCCGGTTGGATTCTTGCAGTTGATTTGGAACAAATCTTCGCGCAATCCGTTTCCAGGAAGAGCGAAATGAACCACACGAGCCACATGAACCTGATTGGCATCAATAGCGTTCGCCATCTCATGGTTGAGCGCCGCGATATAGATGGACGTGCCGACATGCGCGCCTCGGTCAGCTTTTCCGCTCCCCGCACAGGAATTGCGAGTTGGCTTGCCTTGCCAGCACCCATGCCGTCGCTCGATTACATCTCGCCTGAAGCAACCTTCGCGATGAGCGCCGTCACCAAGAACGCCCGCCAGATGGCCGAAGAATTCTTTGCTGTCATGGGCCGTGCCGAAGGCGCAATCGGCCAAATTGAAAAAGAAATTGGTATCAATGTTCTCGACGATCTCGCAGGGCCTCTTGGTGGAGAAATGACCCTCGCCATCGACGGCCCGCTCCTCCCTGTCCCCACTTACATCTTCGCGACAGAAGTCTACGACGCCGCCCGCCTCACTTCAACCCTTCACCGCGTCGCGGACGCTTTCAACAAGCACTCTGCCGGAACGACATCCGGTACGGTGAACTTCGCTGAACAATCGAACAACGGCCTTACCTGGTATACGCTCAAACATTCGGCCATGAACATCGAGATGAACTTCACTTACTCGGGTGGCTATATGGTCGCCGCCGCCAGCCGCGACACTATCCTCAAGGCCTTACAAACCCGTAACGCCATGCTCAGCCTGCCCCGCAGCCAGCGCTTTCGCGAACTGCTCCCCGTAGATGCGCAAGTCAACGCTTCCGCCGTGTTCTA
>JBKJSR010000074.1:0-9742 GCA_046594355.1 Bryobacter sp. | reverse complement strand
GCGCATGGCCGTCCACCAGATCGCCCGCCTTGAAGATTATGTCCGCTATCTGCAGCTCACCCCAGCCGAAGTGGACGCCCTCTTTCGCGACCTCCTCATCGGCGTCACCAATTTCTTCCGCGATGCCGAGATTTTCGACGAAATTCAAAAGCAGGTTATCCCGCACCTTTTTGCCGGCAAGCCGCCAGGCTCGGTGATTCGCGTGTGGGTCTCCGGCTGTTCCACCGGCGAAGAAGCCTACTCCATCGCCATGCTGCTTCGGGAACGCATGGAGGAACTGAAAGAAACTTTCCGGGTAAACATCTTCGCCACCGACATTGATCACGAAGCCATTGAACATGCCCGCGCCGGTGTCTATCCCGCCAGCATCGTCGCCGACGTCTCGCCAGAACGATTGGCTCACTTTTTCGACCAGGAGAATGCCGACGGCACCTCCTACCGCATCCACAAAACGATACGCGACATGCTCATCTTTTCCGAGCACAATCTCATCAAAGACCCGCCCTTCTCGAAACTCGATCTGGTCAGTTGCCGCAATCTTCTAATCTACATGGGCGCTGATTTGCAAAAGCGCCTCATGCCCCTCTTCCACTACGCTTTGAAGCCCGATGGCATGCTGATCCTCGGTTCTTCCGAGAGTGTCGGCGACTTCGCGAATCTCTTTGCCACAATCGACCGCACCGCAAAAATCTTTCAGCGCAAAGCCGATGTTTTCGGTCCTCAACGCGATGGCTTCGCCAAAATGCTTCCGCCCATGGTGGCAGACGAAGTTACCCGGCTGCCGCGAGGCGGCATTCGCACCGAAACGAAACTCCCTTTGCAGGAAATCGCCGCCCGCACCATCCTCGAATACTTTGCCCCAGTAGGTGCTCTCGTCAACGAGCGCGGCGACATTCTCTTCCTCCTCGGCCGCACCGGCCGCTTCCTCGAACCCACCCCAGGCGAAGCTAGCCTGAATATCTTCCGCATGGCTCGCGAAGGTTTGCGCGGCGATCTCACCATCGCGCTGCACCGGGCGGTCTCCCTCCAGATGCCAACCCGCCAGTCCGGGCTGCGCGTGCAGAACGAGGCGAATTCCACCGTCGTCAATCTCACCATCCTTCCCGTGCCGGCGGACACGGAAGCTGCCATACCCCGTGGCCTCTTTCTGGTCATCATCGAAGAGCAGGTCGCGGTCGGCCCCAAATATTCCTCCGAACCCGCCGTCGATAGCGATCCAGGCACTGCCGCTGTCGTTCCCGATCTCAACGATTACATTCTCCGGCTCAAGCAGGAATTACGGGCGAAAGACGAATACCTGCAAACGGCGATCGAAGAATTGGAGACTTCCAACGAAGAGCTTCGCTCCGCCCACGAAGAAATGCAGTCCGTAAACGAAGAGATGCAATCCACCAACGAGGAACTGGAAACCTCCAAAGAAGAACTGCAATCCGTCAATGAAGAACTCGCCACGGTCAACAGCGAACTTCAGGCCAAGGTTGCAGACTTGTCGCGCTCCAACAACGACATGAAAAATCTGCTCAGCGGCACCGGCATCGGCACCATTTTCGTGGACCATATGCTGCGCATCCTTCGCTTCACTCCAACCGTATCCGTGCTGATCAACTTGATCGAAACCGACGTCGGACGTCCGGTGGACCAGATCCGCGCCAACCTGGCGGGCTACGATCAGCTGTCGGAGGACATCAGGGAAGTATTGAACAACCTGGTTCCCAAGGAACTGGAAGTACAAACCAATTCAGGTGAGTGGTATCTGCTCCGCATCCGGCCTTATCGAACACTGGAGAATGTCATTGAAGGCGCGGTCATCACCTTTACTGAAATTTCCGCCATGAAAGCGGCGCAGTTCGCCTTGCGCGATTCAGAAAATTTGCGGCGCCTGGCCGTGGTTGTCCGGGATTCACGCGATGCCATCCTCGTGCATGATTTATCCGGAAGAATTCTTGCGTGGAACCCCGGAGCGGAAAAAATGTACGGCTGGTCCGAAGCCGAGGCATTGGCAATGAACATCCGCGACCTGATGCCCGAAGCCGAGCGGGAACAGGCCTTGGCCGAGGAACGTCATATCTACGAAACCCATGACCTTGAGCCTAAGCGCACGCAGCGTATCGCGAAAGGTGGCCGTACCCTCAAGGTCTCTTACATCGTTTCCGCCCTCGTGAACGACTCCGGCGAAATCTACGCCATCGCCACTACCGAAAGGCCCGTGTCGGCCTGAAGCGCTGCGGAAAATTGCCTAAATCTGGGCGCTCCGCGATACCGAGCCGGTCTTGGCGCACCCCGCGCCGAACGCTCCCTTGTATGTTGGAAGTACGGAGAAAATGTCCGGCCCCGTTTCACAGACAGGGCAGGGCGGGTGGCGCAAGATCGACGGCTCCCAAAGATGAAGTTTCAATCCCGACCGTCAGCTGGATCTGCGCCATTTTATCTCCGGTCAAGCCCGAACAGTCGCTGGGGCCGGTGAAAGCCGAGCCCGAATTTGCAAGGAAGGGTGCCTGCCCGTGCCACCAAAGAATATCGCAGAATGCTGGGTAGGAATCGGCGTAGCCAAAGATTGGATCGACGTCTTAGTTTTATTAGAAGAAAAGAAAGCGGAAAGATTCCGCTGTGACCGGACCGGGCCAGCCTTGGCCGGGTTGGCCAGGAAGTTACTGCCTTACGACCCGCAAGGAATCATCCTGGAAGCCACCGGAGGATTGGAGGTTCCGGTGATCGCGGCGTTAGACGCTGCAGGGCTGAAGGTGATGCGGATGAATCCCAAACGGGTGCGCGATTTCGCGAACGGGATGGGTTTTCTTGCCAAGACCAATGCCTTGGATGCGGAGGTGCTGGCCCTGTTTGGCGCGCGCGCGGCCGCCGTATCGCGCCTTTCCGGCGGCCGAACGCCAGCAATTAGCGGCTTTCGTGGCGCGTCAACAGCAACTGACGGTCGAGCGGGCCGCCGAGCGCACGCGGCTGCACCAGACCACTGAACCCTCATTGAAAAAAAGCGTCGAACGGATGATCGCCTTTTTAGGAAAAGAAATCGCGCGCTTAGGAAAACAGATGGCCGAATGGGTGGCGAAGTTGGAAACTTGGAAGGCACAGGAAGCCTTGTTGCGCACCGCGCCCGGCGTAGGGCCCAAAACGGCGCTCGTGTTACTCGCCCAGTTACCGGAGCTCGGCCAAGTCAATCGCGGTGAGATCGCGGCGCTGGTAGGATTGGCTCCCTTCGCCGTCGACAGCGGCTATGACAAAGGCAAACGCCATATCCGAGGCGGCCTTCTATGTCGCGCACCCCTTTTACATTTACATTTCCAATTGGCCGCCAATCGCGTTCACAGGTATTTTCAAGAATCTTTTGGGCACAAATCCCTTATTTTGGCAATATCCTGCGCTCGCGAACAGTAAGCCGCTCCAAGCGCTTACTACTGTGTGACCGATGGAAAACCAAGCCCCAAATACGCAACCGATCACGGATCAGCTCACGGACACAACTCCGCAGCCGACCCAAACCATTTCCGCCGCCCAACTCGCCGCTAACCGTTCCAACGCTGAAAAAGCTACCGGCCCCAGAACCCGGCAAGGCAAACTCCGCTCCGCTTAAAACTCGCTCAAGCATGGCCTCTACTCACTCACTAACTACCTCGATCAATTCGCGCCGGTCACACCAACCGACGTCGGCCTCGTCCACCAGCTCATCCACCAGCAACTGTGCTTCCTCCAAATGGAATTCCTCTTCATCCAGGCCATGAGCTTCCGCGTCGAAGACATCCTCAAAACTCCTGTTCCCTTCATGGCCCAGATCATGCGTGAGCTCGACCGTCTCCCCGCCCGCATCGAGCGTTCCATCAAAGCGATCCGCGCCGAACAGAAGCTCCGCTTCGATCTCCTGCACGACAACGAAAATCTGGAAATCGAACCCATTCCCGATCAGCCACCCCTCCCACCTCGGCCCGAGCAGGAATTCATCGAAGCCGTCCTCACGCCCAATGGAATTGTCGCCCGCGACAGACTTCCGCAAAACGCAAAAACGAACCCAACCGCCACCAAACCTCGCACTGCAGAAGACGCCGATTCCCTCTTCCGCAACTTCGCTGAACGCATGTTAAACAAATACGGGGATGGCTCTGCGGAACTTGCCGCGCAGCGCCTGGCCGCGGAAGCAAAAAAACTCGAAATCAAACCCAAATAACCATCCGCAGCCTATCGAACAGGACCCGACCGTCCACAAGCTCTTTGAAAATTGAACCAAGCTTCTACCCACCGCGAGGACTACGCCCGCAGTCCATTCTTTGATCAATGGACTGCGCCCAGGCGAAGGAGCAAACCCGCTACTCCCCGGATGCTACAGACCTTACGGATGGCACCCTGCGCTCATCCATAGAATGGCCACTATACATGCACAATCCCTCAACAACGCGCCACAGGTCGAATTGACTCCGCAGGCGCCTTCGGCTTAGCGGCGGCTCCGGCTCATTTGCCCGCGCAGCTCAGTTACAGCCGCGAGTAAATGAAAGTCAGCACGCCGATCACACTCGCCAGAAACACACTGTGGCCAAACGTAAACCGGAATAGCTTCGCCTGATCCGCAGTCGACATCTTCGTCGCCGCTGCCGCTACCGCAATCGTCTGCAGCGAGATCATCTTGCCCATCACGCCACCGGACGAATTTGCCGATGCCATCAAAACCGGATCCAGCCCCAGCTTGCCGGCCGTCACCACCTGCAAGTTGCCAAACAACGCATTCGCACTCGTGTCGCTGCCGGTCAAAAACACGCCCAGCCAGCCCAGCATCGCGCTAAAAAACGGGAACATCACACCCGTGCCCGCAAACGCCAATCCCAGCGTCCCGGTCGCTCCCGAGTAGTTCATCAAAAACGCCATGCCCATCACACTGCAAACGGTAAGCGTCGGCATCCTCAACTGCATCGCACTCTCGCCAATCACCTGCAAAAACTGCTTCGGCTTCACTCTCAGAACAAACGCGCTCAAGATCGCCGCCACCATGCACGAAGTTCCCGAGGCCGCCAGAAAGTTCATGTTGAACATTGCCGCATAAGGCGTGGCCTTGGTCATCACCGGCGGCATCCGCAACGCCAGATTGTGCAAGCCCGGCCATTCAATCCTGGTCGCCGTACTTGACAATGCCTTCGCGATCGGTTCATAGCCCCAAATCAGCACGCACACGACCAACAGCAGATAAGGGCTCCAGGCATGTAACACCGTCTTCATGGGTTGTGTCATCGCCGAGTTCTTCTTAATCACCAGATAAACCACCAGCACCAGAATCGAACTCAGCGAACTCAGGATGTCTACCAGTTGCGCACCCAGGTAATTCGATACCAGGAATTGCACGATCGCAAACGCACCTCCACAGAGCAGGGCGGGGAAGAGTACCCGGCGCATTGTTTTCAGTCCTTCGGTTGCCGCAATCAGATAGGCCGGTATGATAAAAGAGACCGGGGCACAGAGCCTTCCCACTTGCCCGCTCAATTCCGCGAGCGGCAAGCCCGTAATCCCGGCGAGAGTCACTACCGGAATTCCAATCGATCCAAACGCCACCGGCGCGGTATTGGCCAGTAGACAAATCGCCGCCGCTTCAAACGCTCCAAAGCCCAGACCCACCAGCATCGCCGCCGCCACCGCCACCGGTGTGCCAAATCCCGCCGCGCCCTCAATAAAGGCTCCAAACGCAAACGCAATCAATAGCGCCTGCAGCGGTCGCTCATTCGTCAGCGATGCGATGGAATCCTTGATGACCTCAAATTTCCCCGTCACCAGCGTCAATCGGTACAAAACAATGGCCCAGAAAATGATCCAGGTAATGGGAAACAGCGCAAAGCTCGCCCCGTAAGCGAGACTCTGTATCGCCATCGATCCAGGCATCCCGTATCCCACCAGCGCCACCAGCAGCGCCGAACTCAATCCGCACAGCGCCGCCATCCATGCCGGCTTACGCAACACCCCCAGCAGTAATAGCAAAACAAAAATCGGAATCGCCGCAATGAGTGCGCTTCCCAAAAGTCCCAATCCGCCCATCTCATATGTCTGTGCCCAGGTTGTGTTCATACTTGAGCCATTATTCCATCACATTCCGCCTGCATCTGGCCACATAAATTTGCATACAACTCCCAAGCGCTGTTTTATCGGCCCGACCATCGGCTCCGCTCAGTTCTTCTTTTCGCGGATCTCCCGTATCGCCTTGGCCAGATCCACTGGCTGGTAAACCGTCAATACCTTCCCCTTCGGCCCCGCCTTCACAAACATTTCGATCAAATCGGTGGAGGTCGCAAACCACGGCGTCAGCGACAGATAATAGGTCGCAGGCAACTGTCCTCTTAACTCCTTCAGCAACGGCGAAAGTTTCTCTCCCCAGCGCCACGATGGTCCGATAAACACAACCGCATCGCTACCATCTTTGCGCCCCACTTCCTCTCCAATCATGCTCGTCAGAAACGCTTCCTCGTTCGGCCCCTTCAGTGTTTCCATCGAAACTGTTCCCAGCCCCAGATTCCGGAGCACTTCACTCAGCCGCTCATAATCTTCCGCTCCAAACGACTCGCTCTCAAACAACACCCGCCGCCCGTCAAAATCAAACACCTTCACCCGCGCTTCGCCAAAGCCGCCGACCTCCAGTAAACTCTTCAGCGAACTGAGCAGCACATTGCGGTCCCACGCCGAAAGCTTCGTCATGATCCGTCTCCGCATCATGGGTGCCGCATGCAAATAGACGCTCAACTTACCGCTTCCCCCAACGACACCCTTCCACCTCTCCATCCCGTTCTCGGCAACTTCGCCGGGTCTCAACACCAAGGGGACGCCTTTCGCTTGCGCCTCCACTTTCCAGCTCTTTCGGCACCCCCTCCCCAAGGAATCCATCAGCCACAACGATACGGAATACTTGCCGGCACCCACCAAAAAGCCGCCGCCAAGGTTCATCTCCGCGTTTTTGGTCAACCAAAGTTGTGCCGGTACTTTTCGCGGAAAGGCTGCCCGCGAATAGAAGTAAGATGCTGCCGTGCTCACGTCGCCCGGCTTCACTTCGACTGCAATCGCCATCGGCTTTTCCCGCCCCCCAGTGGCGAATTGCCGTACCGGCAGCGCAATGTCATAACCGGTCCAATGTTGAAATCCGAAGGATAGGCGAGCAGGGAAGGGATTCACCCGGCAGTCCAGCTTCTCCGCTTTATCTTTCGCGCCTGCCGCGTCGTCGAAAAATCGTTTCAGCTCCCGCGCCTGAATGCTATCGGGTGGCACCAGCAGTTGGCCCCAACCAACCGTTGTCAATATCGTCAGGAACAGACTGCGCCGCATATTGCCCCAATCATCGCACCACCAAGCTACCTGACTATTTTGCGCAGCAACCAGACTTCCGCCAGACGGGATTTCTGACGCCAATTCAGCGCCCCTTCATCCTTTGGGACTTCCCATGTCAACTCCAGCCGCCCGTCCTCGAGAGCCTCCGTAGGCACGGTAAACTCGTAGAACTCACCCATCAATTTGCCTTCCACCAAGGGCTTCAATGCCTTGCCGTCCGCACGCAAAAGACTCTGCCCATAGCCCTGTGTCCGCACCACGTAACTCGCCCCCGGAGCGAGCCCTTCATACACCATCCGCCGCGGCCAGATCGTACTTTGCCAGGACAATCGAGCCCTGCTCATTCCCTGATCCCACCACCAGAAAGTAGGCTCCGTAGCGCGAAACGAACCCGGCTCCTGCTCAATGTCCCCTTCCGCATGTGGCGAGCGTCCTTCATTCCCCACATCGTCATAAAAACTCCCCGGCCCGGGCTTCTCCCACTGGGCAATCGCGACCAGCCTCTGCTGCTTCTCCGCTTCGGTTTTCATTGCCGAAACCTTCGCAAACTCGTCCTCAAGCCACCAGCGATTGTTCAACGGATAGTCGACAAAATCGAGCACTGCCCCCCGCTCCGTTCCACTGGCCTGATACTTCCCGACGCTGGTCTGCAATCCAATCGACCGGAACAACTTCTCACAAAGCTCTACGATGCGCGCCCTTAACTCCGGGCTCTCTGGTCTCAAACTCACTTGTGCCAGGATTGCGCGCGCCGCCGCCATAGCCGCCTCGGCGTTCCGCCCAGGCGCAAGCAATTGCGTATTCGCCGCAGCCTCCAGCCCGCTCTCTGAAATCAGGCGCCGCCGCACAAACACGTCATAGGTGGCGCGCAACAGATTCATCTGCCAGCGCCAATTCGCCTCCAGTTGCGGGGCCTTTTGCTCCAGTTTTTGCCACGCAAGCAAGGTCCCTTCCACTCCTCCGTTGTCCACCAGCGGACCCCGCCAGTTCCGCTCCAGCGCCAGAATTCCATCGGCAATCTCGGGCGCAAGCGCGGAAGAAAAATGCAGCCGCGCATAGTCGATCAAAACCTCGCGAACAGATCGCGCCGGGTCCCAGGCGAGCGCGCTAAACACGTTCTTGTTCACATCGTCGTGAACTCCATCCGAGTAAGAAATGAACCCGTCGCTCAGTGCGGCGTAACGATTGTGGATCCTCGCAAATTCAGCCGGCCTTGGGTTGATCGCTTCGCGCCCCAGCGTCAACGCAAAGGCTTGATCCCAACTGGGCACTTGATACTGGCAAATCTTGTTGTGGGTCAAGTCCGGATATAGCCGCAGTGCGTACTCGCGGGGCAAACGCCGCCGCGAACGCTCGGCTGGCGGGCTCGAAGGCCCTGCAACTAAGCCGCCTAACCAAACCGGCCGCTTCTGCTCGATATAACGATATACCGCTTCTTCCTTCTCCGCGTTAAAGCCCTGTAGCGACAGCCAGACCTTCGCCTTCGGGTGCCGCAGCTTCAATCGGGCGGCGAGATCCTCAAGCAGCGGCATCACGAGTTCCGGTGGATTGTGGCCGGGGTCGCCGCCCGGTACAAACACCCCACTCAACTCCACGCTCTCTCCGGCCATCTCTTCAAAACGCTGCAAAAACTCCACCCTCTTCGCTGTATCGTTCAAGTCAAAATCGGCCGGCAGCCAGACCCAAAAATCCAAGCCATAACGTTGGCAAATCCTGCTCATCTCGCGGTTCATTTCACGCCGCGAAACCTTCATCAAGGGATTCGTCCTTTCATCCTGAAACGGTATATTTTCAATGCTGTTCGCCCCGAACAGAGCCAGTTCGCGAATGTACTGATCAAACTGCGCAACCGTCCAGGCATCCCAACTGTTGGCCGCTGCCCGGTATCCCAATTGATGCCCGCGTATGCGCGAAACCGGCGCACTCTTGAGCTCAAGCGGAGCCTCGATACTTAAGCTCCCAGCCTTCCAGTCCATGCGCCGCAAGAATGCCCCCACGCCATAGAGCACGCCCCTCGCGTCCGCGCCCGCAATCTCGACCTGGCCCGCAGAGGCTTCGAGGCGATAGCCCTCCGCGGCAAGCCCTGCCACGCCTTGTCGCAACGCAATCGAAATCTTGCCCTCCTGAAGGCTTGCGACAACTGGCAATCGTATCCCAGTTCGCTTCTCCAATTCTTCAACGAGTACCAGTGCAGAGTTGCGATCCGCAGTCCCCGCAACCACATTGGCCCGCGACAAATCCAGGTTGGCCGCAGTCAAACTGAGACACGGCAGCAAACAAGCCAATAGTGCAATTCGCATAGTGCCCATCATCATCGCACTGCCGCTACCGTGGCGGCAGTGGTGCTCTTTAGTCCAGTCGGCGCTGGTTACGACATTGCCAGCCGAAATTCCGTAGCGATGGTTCCGGTGAGCATGGATCCGACTATCAAGCAGCTTTTTCG
>JBKJSR010000031.1:0-7163 GCA_046594355.1 Bryobacter sp. | reverse complement strand
TGACGCGCGCCCGCCGCTTCTGCCGACAGGCGGCAAGGCACAAGCCGGTGGCCAAGTGCGTCTTACCCGTCCCGCAATCGCCGATCAACACGACGGGTTCCGAACGCTCGATGTAACCTCCCTCGGCAAGTTCCCGAACACGCGCCGCCGACACTTGGGGCGACTTGGCGAAGTCGAACTCTTCGAGCGTCTTCACCCTGGGCATCTGGGCTTCGCGGATACGGTTCTCCACCGCATGCTGATCCCGCTCTTCGCACTCTACACTCAGCAGTGCCTCCAGGTAGCGGACATAGCCGTGGTTGTCCTTGGCAGCCTGCTCGGCCAGGCGAACGAAGTTTGCCGCAACGCCAGGCAACCGGGCCGCACGGCAATGTTGTTGCACGCTTGCAATCTCCAGTTCTTTCGATGCCTGCTTCATTGCACGCTCCACGTGAGTAACTGATCGTACTCATCCAGGTCCGGCATGGGCCTCTCAAACCGCGCTAACTCTTCGGCCAGCGCCACCTGATATTGTTCCCTCTTGGCCGCATCCGGTTCACGGAAAATATACAACACCGCGCCGCCGTCACAGGTGCCCAGCCGCAGTGCTTCCTCCACCGCCACGATCATGCGCGGCCAACCTTCGACACTCGCCACACGCACCAGCCCCACCATCTCGCGAGCCGCCACCAGCCGGCCCTGACGCTCGATCATCTTCGCCCACAAGCGGTCCAGGCAGTCGGGCCAACGTCCCGCCGTTCGCCACTGCTGGAGCGGCGTCGAGCCCGCCAAAGCGCCGGGCTTCCTCTCCAGCACATCGAGATAATGCTCCAGCTCGAAGAACTCGTAGCCCCGGCCATAGCAGCGCGCATGCCGGGCCACGCGTTGGCCACCGTGATACACATTCACCTCGTTCGGCCACAACTCCACCTCGCTCCGCAGGCCCGGCCCCAGCGGCGTCGAGTAGCGGTTGGCCTTGGCACGCACGCAGCCCTGCCCATCGACAATCACTGGGAACCGTACCTCGCTGACGCCAAAGCGCAGATCGGCCAAGGGCAACAACTGCGGCTGCTCCTCGCGCATCGCCATAGCCACGTCGCTAGCTTGTCCGTGGATCCGGCGCTGTTGACTCGCCACGCACCAACCCACTAACTTCGCATTGAACTCCGCCAAATCCTCCGCCTCCCGCACCGGCACCAGCCAGTTGCGCCGGAACCATCCAACCTCGCTCTCCACGCCGCCCTTCTCGTTCCCCCGCGCCGGGTTGCAGTACTCGCTGAGAAAGCCCCAGTGAGAACGAAAGGCCAGCATCCGTTCGGTCTCCTCGCGTTGATAGCCCCGCAGAATCTTCTTCACCGCCAGCTTCAGGTTGTCGTAGCGCAAGGTCCGGAACACCCCACCGAAATAGGCGAAGGCCAACTCGTGCGCCTCGAGAAAAGCCTGCTGCGTTGCGTTGGTATAAGCACGGTGAAACGCGCCACCGCTGCCCATACTCCGCATCGCGAAGATCTGCAACTTCTTCGGCTCGCCACCCAGGATCGCCAGCGCTTCATACCAGTCCACCTGCGCTTCCTGGCCCAGTTGGTAGCTTTGCGGAATACAAACCTCGCGGCCCTTCAGGCCCAAGGCAAGCTTCTGTTTGCGAACGTACTCCCGCACCGTCGATTCGGCGATGGGCTGCCCCGGGTGCTCCTCGCCAAGCCGGGTCCAGATCCGGTGCCCGGTGTGCCGCTGCTTGCGCGGCGCTTGCCGGTCTTGTTCCAGGATCTCGTCAATGACCGCCTTCAACGGTCCGAGCTTCGGCTCCTCCCGTTCCGCCTTCTTGCGTTCCGGCGGTATCGCATTGCCGATTGCCTGCCGGATCATTCGCCGGTGCACCCCGTGCTTCCGCGCTAATCCGTTGATCGTCTCTCCGGCTGCATACTCCCGCCGGATCGTCTCAAATAACTCCATCTTGGCTCTCCTTTGCATCCTGCCAGCTTGTCAAAACAAGCCGGTCAGGCTCTTCAAAGGTGGGCCAAATCAGGCCATCAAAGTGGGCCAAATCAGGCCATCAAAGTGGGCCAAATCAGAGTAGCGAAATCACTGGCGCTGTTTTAACTTCACCCTCGGGGTGAAGCCCAAAATCGTCCGCTTTGTTCTTCATCCCGTTTAGTATCCATCACTTGCTCCCTCAGAGTCCCTATCCAACTGCCGGATCTAGGATCAAAGGTCGAACAGATGCAAAGCTAGGCGCATTGATTGCTAAAGACGACGGTGTGCAATCTTTGAGGCGTGTACGGCCTTGTCGGACAGACTGCGTTGGCGATCATTCTGGCGCTGAAGCGTTCATAGCTTCTGGTGAAAGTCTTGCGTGACTCGCCAGAATCGACCACGTCCCATGCCGGATATACTCATGATCGCGAGCGAAGGACCGAGGCGTTGGATCTCACCACGCCCACGGGCCGCGCTATGGCGGGACTACTATCGGTGTTCGCTGAATTCGAGCGGGAGATCCTGCGCGAGCGGGTACGTGCTGGATTGGCGCATGCGCGGCAGAACGGCAAACAACAGGGTCGGCCGCAAACGGCGGGCCTCAAGGCGGCCAAGGTCGCTGCGCTATACAGTGCCGGCGTTCCCAAGGCGGAAATCGCCCGCCGGCTGCAGATCGGACGCACTTCGGTGCGTTGTATCCTAACATCGAAGAAGACTAATATGCCAATGAAAAAGAGCGCGCTTCCAGAGGAAATCTATCAGATCAAGGTCACCCTGCTCGGCACCAATCCGCCGATCTGGCGCCGGTTGCTGGTACCGGCGAATCTGACCTTGGCGCAATTGCATGACGTGCTGCAAATAGCGATGGGGTGGGAAGACTGCCACATGCATGACTTCCGTATCGGGCGGAAGCGGTTCGGGACGCCAGACCCGGATGAAGGGCTCATGGGTCTGCCCAGCGCCACCAGCGAACACACCGCACGCCTGAGCGGCGTGCTCGGCAAGATCGGCGCAAAGGCGGTTTACACCTACGACTTCGGCGACGGCTGGGAGCACGGGATCACAGTCGAGAAAATACTGCCGGCCGATCCGGGGCGTGCCTATCCGACCTGCGTGGATGGCAAACAACATGGTCCACCGGAAGACTGTGGAGGTGTGCCTGGCTTCTACAACCTGCTGGACGCGATCGGCGATCCGACGCACGATCAACATGAGGAACTGCTGGGGGGAGTTGGGCGATGATTTTGATCCTGAAGCATTTTCAATCGATGAGGTCAACCGTCGGCTGGCACCGTCAAATCGGCGGCGGAGCAAGGCAGAAAGCGCCTAAATACCCAGCCTGATCGATACCGGGCAGGCTTATGCACCTTTGCCGAAAGGAATCACTGCGATGATTACCATGAAACCGACTTACTGGTTTTCGGAAAACCGGAAGATCCCCGTAGTCGCGTTTCTAGCCACCAAAGGGCCTAACGGCGGGCATAATAGTAGTGGTTGACCCCACGAAAAACCGTTTCGAGCCTGTTCCGGCGACGGAATGAGGCACTTGGACCGCAGTCACGCGGCGCCTTTGTGCCGACAGCGATTTCCTGCATGGATTCGGGCTGTCTATGGATCGAAGTGGGTTAATACCAACCCGAGAGCTGTGCATAGCAGCGTTCTTCAAAGGACGGGTCGGCGTCACGAGGTTTCCACCATCGGGCCAAGGACACTCGGACCAGTTGGCCTGCTTGTATGACGTCCACTTCCTCTTGAAGGCCGACGTAGCTCAGGTGCTGCGCGTAGCCGGCGTAGTATCCTGCCTTGTCGCGGCTATCAACCTCCAACTTTAGCGCAGAGTCTGGAATCCAGAATCCGGTTGCACTGGTTGGAATGCCGTCGCGAGAAATGTATCCGGCCCCGCTGCCGGTAAACCGAATCTTCCCGTCAAAGAGCGCATCAACAGGTCCTCGCCAAGGCTTGGTTGCGCGTATTAAGTACTTTGCCAGATCCGCTTGTTCACCGACTTTGGATGACTCTGTAACGGCAACGTCTTCGACGTGTGGTGGGGGCAGCGTACCGCATGGCTCGCAGGTTACCTTCCACCACTCCCCGATTTTATAGGGCGAATTCGATCCGGTGTCTGAATCACAACGCTGATTCATCAGCCTCAAATTCTCGCCGGACTCTGAAAGCGCCCCAACGCAAACTTGTGCTCCATACATGCGTGTTCGTGCCACGATGAGCACATTCTTGTTGGCCATCAGAGGTGCTCCACAGGAACACTCCATTCGTTGTGGAGCCGATCGGACACCAAAGAACGATGACAGGCGGCGGGTGTTCCTTCGACGCAAAAAAGAGCAACTCGGCGGGCAGTCCCTAGCGACTCGCGGAAACCCTTCGCGTCGAAGCGGTCAAGAACGTCCTGGATGTAGTGCTGCTTGAAAGTATCGCCAAGCTCCATCCGCGACCTCTTTGTGGTCCCTTCCTGCCGGTCAGCCTGATACTGCTGTTCACGGATAGCGGTTGTCGGAGCAAGTTGGGGTATGTATTGGTAAGCGATGCCGCGTGCAGCCAGTCCTTGTTGAAGTCGCGTGCTGTTGGCGAATGAGTACTGAGAACCACGGACTCCGCGGCGTTGCCTGATGTCGCAGAAGAGATCAACTCCAGCGCGGCTGAGTTGGTCAAAAAAATCCCCTTCCGACTTTCCGTATGCTCCAATCGTGATGAGCCGTTCAAGCATCGCCGGTCCGCCCATGCTGGTAGGAACCGGCGCTCATGGTTTTTGATCCGTATGCCTTTCTTGACCTTAGGGGTTGGCCAAAAAGATCCCCCTGCAAGGATTCTAAAGACGCAATGACTTCAGCCTGCGTCAGTCGCTCCCCGCCAGTTCCAAGGTGGACTACTGGGATGCCGATGGCTTCAAGCGCGACACCGATGAGTTTGCTTCGATGACAGTCCGTTGGGCGTCCTTCACTACAGAGCAAGCAGACTTGGAGGTCCTGGCTAAACGCATTTACCAATCGCTCAATGCCAGCCGTAAAGAATGGTTGCCTTTGGACGATGTTGTAAACAACGTGCCCGTCTTCGTAACAGGCGGCGTCTGGCGGACGCCCACCGAGGCTGTCGCCCATGAAGACGTACCGAATGCCGACAGCCTTTAGCGAGGCATCCAAGGGTGCTGCTGAAAACTCTGGTTTGAAACGGGAATGCGGGCTGGTGCGAACGTCCACCAGATACTCAACTGATTCACCACGCAGCAGCGCAATCAGATCTTCGAGGGAGCGATTCCCGTAGCCAATTGTGATGATCGAGCCTGTCATAACCGTCTGCTACCAGTTTACGCTTTTGACCTGCGGCCCAGTCGCCTGGCGGGTGTGACGGACTTGACGGAACGTGCTGCTTTCCATGGGCCTCTCCAATCCAGGGATACAAAACCGTGTCCTTTCGGCAAGCCTGCGTGACGAAGTACGGTGCTCGCAGTTAGGTTCAGAGAGTCGCGTGGAGGCGACGGGAAATGAACCGAAAAGGGACGGTATCGATGGCGGAGCCAATCGTGCAGTTGCAGCGCCAATTGGAGGAGCATCGCCGTAAGCGACCAAGGCGGGCAAAGTTGCCGGAGTCGATCTG
Source organism: Bryobacter sp. (assembly GCA_046594355.1). Classification (GTDB taxonomy): domain Bacteria; phylum Acidobacteriota; class Terriglobia; order Bryobacterales; family Bryobacteraceae; genus Bryobacter. Next base: position 1,601 of record JBKJSR010000031.1, on the reverse strand, counting down.
GGATGCCGGGGCGGAGCTGGCTCGCGAGCATGGTGTATATGCTGTCGCTCAGCCGCTCCGGCTGGACTACATGGGATTGAAGAAGCGACTGGGCGAAGTGGGAGACCGCCGTTTGGATAAATCCAAGCCGGTCTTCGTCGAACTCATCACACCGCCACCAGCGGCATGTGAAGACTGCCTGATCGAGTTCGAATTGGCGCACGGCGGCAAGTGCGCATCTACTGGCCGGTCAGGGTGGCCCCGGATTGGACGGAATTGCTGCGTGCGTGGCGAGAGGCGGACGTATGATTCAGATCACGGCCCAGATGCGTGTGCTGGTGGCAATCGAGCCAGTCGACGGACGAAAAGGCATTGACGGCCTAGTCCGGCTCTGTCAGGACAAGCTTGCCGAAGATCCATTCTCCGGCTGCGTATTTGTATTTCGCAGCCGGGGCGGGACCGCGATCCGCCTCTAAATTACGATGGCCCGGGATACTGGCTGGCGCAGAAGCGATTGTCGAAAGGACGATGGCCATGCGGCGTAAACGGCCGACACGCCCGTTGCGTAAGTTGTGCGCGATTAACTGCTGCTGCGGATTGGCTCCGCAAAATCAGAAGCGGGCCGTACAATCCTTCTCGGACGCGATGCCGCATCCTGATCTCGAGGGGTACGCCAGCGTCTTGAGCTGATTGGCTAAACCAAACACCAACGCGCTTAGCGCCCACCGATTGTCGGGAGTAGGCATATTCATAGAGGTCGACATGATGTCAACCAACGAATATGTTGAAGTCCGGAATGGGGGCTACTATGTGGCCGGTACTCGGATCGGTTTGGATCTGATGGCATACGACTTCCGCGAAGGTCGCATCCCCGAGGAGATTTTTCGGTCTTATCCATCCATTGGGGCCCTTGCTAAATTGTACGGCGCGATTGGCGTTCATTCTCGAACATCCGAAAGAAATCGACAAATACCTGGAGGACCAAGTGTCGCTAGTATGTGAACTGTCCGGTCCACATTATCCGGATCAGGAAGTAGGGTGGGGAGAGCTGTGATTTTTGCTTCGCCATGCCTTTGTCAGGCAACCCGCATTTCGACGTATTGAACTGTCGTCGACGGCTCCGGCACGACTTCGCCATCCTCTGCCAATCCCTCTAAATGAAGCTCGATAGCTTCGCGGATGTTCTTTTCGATTTCCTCTAGTGAGCGTCCAGTTGTAATGCAACCACGAAGGTCCGGCACATACGCGGAGAGATTTCGTTCGCCCCGTTCGATCACAACAGCGTACTTTTTCATCATGCCTCCTACGAATTTAGCCCAGCCTGTTTGAGGATGCTCTTTAAGGTTTCGATATGCACGTCGTCACCGGTTGCCTAGAAATCGTAACGCGGCCCTTCTTCCCGATGCGCTTGTATTGCCGATGGCTTCCCTTGGTGTTCACCAATTTCCCGCCATCCTGCTCAATCGCCTTGATGACATCCCGAACTTTCATCCCTGTGAGAACGATTCTAGTGTAGTGTCTGCGAAATAACTAGACAGTGGATGTTTTTCGTTTTCTGGACTTCGGACTCGTGCAACCGGGCTGGATCTGCTCCAGAGTTCGTCGGCAACGGTTGAGCATTT
>JBKJSR010000694.1:0-2931 GCA_046594355.1 Bryobacter sp. | reverse complement strand
AAACGTAGTGTGTAGGCGATTGAACTAGATTTTCCATGAAGCAAACGTTGTCGTCTACACACTACGTTTGGGAAGTATCGGGAAAGCCTGTGTCGATCCATCTCGACTTTAACGTAGTGGATCGCATGGCTATGAATGTCATGAAAGGCTTTGGAGCTGTGCCGCGCCGCGGAGCAGAAGTGGGCGGACTTCTACTGGGTTCGATCGAAAACACCGACCGGCTTGTGGTTCGGATTGAAGAGTTTGTTCCTGTCACCTGCGATTATCTGCGTGGCCCTTCCTATTTGTTGACGGAAAAAGATGGCGCGCGGTTTGCCGAAGCGATTGAACAGGCCAAGAAGGCGCTGGGCGATGAGGCAAAACTGGTTGGCATTTATCGCAGCCATACGAGAGATGGCCTGGCGCTAGCCGACGAAGATATCCAGTTGTTCGACCAGTATTGTGGAGACTTGAGCCAGGTGATTTTGCTGGTGCGGCCATACGCCACCAAGACGAGTACCGGTGCGTTCTTCTTTCAGGAGAATGGGAGCTTCCGGCGCGAATCTTCTTATCAGGAATTTCCTTTCAAGCGGCGCGATCTGGGTGGTGGAACTTCGCTTCCCGTAAGAAGCCTGCAAAAGGAATCGCCACCGGGCGAAGCGCTGGAAAATAATAATGCGGGCCCGGACTTGCGGGAGTGGATCAAGAGGCGGAGCCTGGAAGGTAGAACACAACCGGAACAGGCTGAGGAGCAGCGGGCACTTCCACCTACTTCATCGGCACAGTTTCGCAGCCGATGGGTCTGGATCCCTCTCTCTTTGGTGTTTCTGGTTCTTGGGCTGGTAGTGGGTTTTCAAGCTGCGCTGATGTTGAACAAAGGCGAGTTAGAGAAAATCGCTTCGGGCAGTTTGTCGATTGGACTCTCGGCGCAAATTGAGAGCGGCAAGATCGTGGTGCGGTGGGACCGCCGATGTGCCGCCGTCCAGAATGCTATGAATGGGGCTCTTCGCATTCAGGACGGAGACTACGTCAAGACTGTGAATCTTGATTCGCGTCAATTGCAAAACGGCAGTGTGATTTACATGAGCGCGGACAACAAGGTGAGTTTCCGGCTTGAGGTCACAACACAGCAGAAAACAGTGATTAGCGAAACGGTGAATTTTGTTCCCGCAGGCCTCTTGTAGCGGCCTATTTAGCTTCCTCTTCTTCCGATTCGGCGTGGATCCGGATCAGAATTTTTTCCCCATTTTTCAAGTCCATGTCCACGAGTGAACCCGGGGGAATCTGACCGCTGTTGATGACTCCAGCCAGAGGTTGCAGAACGAAGCGCTGAATCGTTCGCTTCAATTCACGGGCTCCATACTGGATGCTTGTGCCCTTATCGAGCAAAAACTTTCTGAGCTTGGCAGAAATCTCCAGTTCAAACGAACGCGCACCCAGGCGGCGATCGATGTGGTTCTGGATGTTCCCGATTTGCAAGTCGAGAATTTTCAGCATGGCTTTGTCGTCGAGCGGATTGTAAGCGATAGTGGCATCGATGCGGTTCATGAATTCCGGTGAGAATTTTTTCCTGGCCGCAGCCAGACCGATCGACTCCAGGCGCCTGGAACCTGGGCCCTTATCATCGCGGACATTCATGGAACCAAAGCCCATGGTGGGAGTGAGTTCCTTCTGCATTTTGTCCGCGCCGAGATTGCTGGTCATGAAGATCATGGTGCGCTCGAGGTTGACGAGATTGTTGTCGCCGAGCCGGAGAATGCCGCGATCGAGGACGCCCAGTAGCATGCGCATCATCGAAGGGGCGGCTTTTTCGATTTCATCAAACAGGATGATGGAAAGGCTGGAGCGCTCACTCGCCACTGAATTGATGCGCGCCTGGGACAAGAGCGGCTGGGTCTCCCGATGCCCAAGGTAGCCCGGCGGCGCGCCCACCAGTTTGGCCACTTCGTGGTCCATCTGGTACTCTCCACAATCGATGCGAAGAATGTGACGACTGCTGCCGTGCAGAGTTTCTGCCAGAGCTTCTACTGATTTCGTCTTGCCGGTGCCAGTGGGGCCTAGCAAGAGAAATACACCCGAGGGACGTCCCTCGGGTGTCAGACCCGCCTCAAACATCTCAACGAAGGGCAGTATCTGCTTTGCCACACCCGGTTGCCCAACGAGCAAGCGCTCAAACTCGTTTGTCAACCCGTTTTCTGTAGAATTTCTACGGTTATTGTTGCCTGATCCAAAGGTAGCCATGGGATCTCCTCTCGCCAGCGAGGATAGGTGTCGAGCAGTGGCAGATTTACCAAAAAGCGAACGGGCAAAGCGGGGCTAAGCCTTGTAAGTGCTTCAGGGTCAAAGAGATGGTCGGTGAAAAAGAAAAAGGGTGGGGGGCCAAAATACTTGTGAATCAAAATGCGGCCCCCTGCGGGTTCCGTACAGAGGCGAATGATAAAAGGATCGAGGAGACGGAAGCTATACGTGCCGGTATGCAGGAAGGCCGATACCATTCTGCTACCCCTGACCTGGTCGCCCGGCGGCTTGGACCAGACTCGAACGGATCGGCTATTCCGTCATGCTGACGCGCACAGGACCGGCGCTTCTCCTCCCGAAGCGCCTTGGGCGAGCCTAGAACAACCGAGGAAGCGAAACCTGGGAAGGCAAAAAAATACCTGCCGTCAGAAGACCTAAATCCAATTCCATCCAGCGTTTGAGTATGTTAGTTGTTCGAAGGAATGATAAAGTCCACATTGGCCGGGCGGGGGCCGAAGATGGGGAAGCGGCGTTGTTTTGACCCCGCCCGGTTGATGTGAACGTGGGTTGAGCCAGGCCGCCGACAGAAGCCGGTGGCTATGGGGATAGGTTTCCGGGGTGATGCATTGTTGATTCTGGATTCGGCAGTCGACTTGGCCCAAATACGTCCAACGGTTAGAAACAAAGGCTCTTGACGCTTCGCGGCCACTCACC
>JBKJSR010000607.1:0-3526 GCA_046594355.1 Bryobacter sp. | reverse complement strand
GCTGCGCCTGGAGAAGTAATTACATTGCGGACCACTGGACTTGAATTTTCAAATAAACTAACCATCCTGGCCGGGGGCGTGAAGGTAAAACGAATTCTCGAAAGCGGAGAAACACTGCGCTTTGAAGTCCCGCGCAACGTGCCGCTGGGGTGCGCCGTTCCGGTGATGGTGCAGTCGGGCGGCGTGTGGAGTAATGTGGTCCCGGTCACGATAGAGACCGCCCTGGGCAACTGCGCCGACAATGAAACCTGGATGACGAAATCCTCCGGTGGGCACGGGCCTTCCGGGTTCGTATTTCTATTGCGCACCGCGCTCCGGCTGGAGTGGAGGGGGGGCGGCCAGAAGGACCACACTTTCGATATTGCCATGGCAGGCTTTCCGGACGGCTCTAAACCGGACCCCAACGAATCGGTTGCGCTGCCTCCGGCCGGAACTTGCACCGCCTACACAGCGGTGGTCGAACTTGGTGGAATGTTCAATCTGCCAAAAGTGGAAGACTTGAATGCGCGGTTGATCGAGTTCAATGTTCCCTTCCGCTTGCCGGATCAGCGAATGCGTTATGGCGGCCTGGGCTTTACGATCTCAGGCTCGACTGGCGGTCGGCTGGTCCGCTACGAACCGAGCCGCGAGTATTATATGAGTTTCCTGGGCGGGACGGGGCCGGGGCCTTTCTCGAAAGCCTTAAAAGAAGAGCCGTTGTTTCTAGAGAGCGGAACCTTTGAAGTGCAAAGTTTGGGTGGTGGCGACGTGGGTGCCTATCGCGGATCTTTTCAAATGCCAGCGCAACTGGTTTGGGAAAACCGAGACAGTCTGCGTGAGGTCGTTCGGTCGCGCGGTGCCACTGTGAAATGGAGCGGGGCCGGCGAGCGGCTGGTCGTGGTGGCATTAGCTTCGGTTGAGCCGATTTCCGGAACCGCCGGAATGTCAATCTGCGTTGCCCCGCAAGGTGCCTCCCAACTCACCGTCCCGGCCGAGATTCTCGCGAACCTGCCGACTACGGGCAATTCTTCCGATGGAAACATACCAATTGGGGGCGTCGCGGTTGGCGCCTTTCCTTCGCAGTTCCCTGCGGCGTTGAAGGGCGATGGAATAGATCGCGGGATCTTATTCCCCGCAAATTTTAGCGTCCGGCAGACTGTCATCCGCTAAGTTGTGGATCGCAAGGGCTGCCGGCGCATGCCGTCCACTATGCGCCGGCCGTGCCATCCTAAAGGACCTTCACCGGGCTATGCCGGTCGAGACGATCACACAGGGCCAATTGGAAAACTAGCGTGCCCCCGCCGGAAGCTGCTCCAGAAAATACCGCGCAATCAGGGCATGCACATGCAACGAAGTACCAACCCCCTCATTGATCGAATGAGACCGGTTCGGATACTCCATGAAGTCAAAAGGCTTGCCCAACTCGACCAGCCGGTTCACCAATTTTTCAGCACCCTGAAAATGCACATTGTCGTCCCCCGACCCATGAACGATCAGCAGCTTACCCATCAAACCTTCTGCAAAATTGATCGGCGAACCCACCCGGTACCCATCCGCATTCTCTTCCGGCAAACCCATATAACGCTCCTGATAGATCGTGTCGTAGAGTTTCTGGTCTGGAACGGAAGCGACCGACACTCCCACCTTATAGAGGTCCGGCGAGCGGAACATCAGGTTCAACGTGTTTGATCCCCCGCCACTCCAGCCCCACACTCCAACACGGCTCAAATCCACATAGGCCAGCGTCTTCCCCAGTTCGAGCAGAGCCTCGGTCTGATCCTGAGCCGAAAGCAATCCCACCGCCCCGTAAACCGACTTGCGCCACGCCCGGCCCTTGGGCGCAGGCGTCCCGCGATTGTCAAAACTCACCACCAGATAGCCCTCCTGCGCCAGCGCCCGATGAAACAATCCGTTGGTTCCCGCCCATGCATCCTTCACTGTCGTATTCGCCGGCTCCCCATAAACGAACACGATCACCGGGTACTTCTTCGCCGCATCAAAGTTGCGCGGCTTCAGCATCCAGCCATCCATCACTAAGCCATCGGACATCTTGACCTGCAAGAATTCAACTGGCGGATTCGCAATCGACGCAACCGCCCCGCGCAGCGGAGCATTGTCTTCCAGCACCCGCACCACCCTGTGATCCGGCAGGCGAATCAAGTCCGTCACCACCGGCCGGTCGAAGCGCGAATAGGTATGAAAAGCCCAACGGCAATCTGGCGAGATGCGATAGCCATGCGTTCCCGGCTGATCGATCGGAGTCAATCGCACCGGCGCGACACTGCGGTCCACCGGCGCACGATACAAATACTTCTGCGTCGCGTTTTCGGGCGAAGCGGTGTAGTAGATCCAACGGCCTTCCGGGTCTGCCGCCTCCACTCCAAAAATGTCGCTCGCGGCAGGTGTGATCAACACCGGCTCCCCGCCGCCCATCGGCACCGCGTAGGCATGCCTCCAACCGTCCCGCTCGCTCACCCGCAAAAAACTCTTGCCTCCGTTCAGCCGCAGGCTCGACTCTTCACCATCTTGCATGTCCACCCAGGTCTCGTCCGTATCGCGAAATACCTCCTTCACCTGCCCCGTCTTCGCGTCCCCGGCAAACACTATCAGCGTGTTTTGTCTGCGGTTCAATTGCTGGATCTGCAAGCCGCGCTCATCCCAATCCATTTTCGCCAGATAGTGATTCCGTGCATCCCCCGGCACTTGCATCCAGCGCGCCGCGCCTCCGGCTGCGGCAACCACCCCCACGCGCACGGCGGAGTTCTTGGTGCCCGCCTTCGGATAGGCAATCGTCGTCAACTTCGGATAAAGCGAATCCGTATTGTTCAACAGCGAAAATTTCTCGACACCCGTCGTGTCAAACTGCCAGAACGCAACGCTGCTTCCATCCGGGCTCCAGCGAAATCCGTCCCGCAAAGCAAGCTCTTCCTCATACACCCAATCGGAAGTGCCGTTGATCAGCGTCTCCGATCCGTCGCTGGTCAACGCCTTCACGGCCCCTGTCTTCAAGTCTTCGACATAGATGTTGTTCGCCCTCACGTAGGCAACCCGCGACGCATCCGGCGAAAACTTCGCAAACATCAGCGAAGAAGCCGGCGCATCCCCGCCCACCTTTTTCAACACCCCGCCAGCCAAATCAAGAACCCAGTAATCGCCGCGCGTATTCAGCCGCCAAACCTTCTTCGTTTCCGTAAAGATCAGCAGTCGCTTGCCGTCCGCCGACCAGCGGTAGTCGTCGATCTTCAGCGCCTTTCCGTCTTTGGGAGTCAACTGTTGCGACGAGATCAGGACGTTTCGTTGCCCTGTCGCAGTCTCGTAACGCACGATCTCCGACTTCTCCACCGTCGTGAACGCATTTCCCTTCTCAATCCATCTCGCGGGGCCAAATGATTTTCCTGCAAAGTCGGAAGATCCGTAGATCCTGCGCAGTTGTTGCTCCAGTTCCTCGGAACCAGACAATCCCGGAGCAAACGGCAACAGCAGCACGAGTAGCGAAATGTTTATGCGCACGAGATCTAGGATACGGCAACTTCCGCTGCGCTTTGGG
>JBKJSR010000389.1:0-5734 GCA_046594355.1 Bryobacter sp. | reverse complement strand
ATCCATCTCGGTGTAGAAGACGGCCAGCTCAAACTCGAATCAAACGAAGCCACGCACTTCCAGCCCAAGTCGCTCCACGCCGCAAGACGGAGCCTGCACCTTTCCCCAAAGAAAATTTCCACTCGTGCCAATCGGTGTCCTGCCGGGCAGCACCAAACAAAGCCACTCACGGACGCCGACTACATCAAGCTCTCCCGCGAAGTCGTCCATCTCAAACTCGAATCAAACGAAGCCACGCACTACATTTCAATACTTTGCTAAAGCCTTGAACGTAGTCATGACTCTTCTTGTTGACCCTAAGCGCCGTTCGGCTCCGGCTCGACGCGAATCATCGACGGCACTGCCGTTGGCCCTCGCCAAGTCCAACTCGCGCTTCGTATCAGCTTCTAAGCGGTCGCGGGCGCAACAACAACGCCAGGCCCGCGCCCGATAGAGCCAAGATGGCAAGCAACCCGAAAACCTGGGCGTATCCAGCGCCCAGGTCTCCCTGTTTTCTGGCGGCATCGAGCAACCCCGCAAAATAACCTGGAACCAGAAAGCCGCATAATCCCCAAGCGCTAAACAGCAATCCGTAATTGGCACCCACATGCTTCGGTCCAAACAGATCCGCTGTCATCGCCGGCATCAAAGCAAGAAACCCGCCATAAGAAAAAGCCACAAAGCAAAGGCCCATGAGCAGTGCCCCAAAGCCATCTGCGGTCCGCAATACAAAGGCGCAAGTCAGAACACTTACTCCGCACATCCCAAGCAGAGCTACCATCCGGCCAAAGCGATCCGACACGCTACCCCAAGCCAATCGGCCCACGCCGTTAAACACACTCATTACCCCCAAACCCGCTCCCGCCGTCATTAGCGCCCCGCCTTTACCCGCTTCCCGCAACAAAGGCGAAGCCTCTCCAATCGCTGTCAAGCCAACCGAAGTTCCCACAAAATACAAAGCCCAAAGCACATAGAACTTCCAGTTTTTCAGCATCTGCCCAGGCGTCAATTCGACGGCCGCCAGCTTTCCTGTCATTGGGGTCCATCCCACAGGTTTCCATCCCGCCGGCGGCACCGAATAAAGCTGTGCCGCTCCCACGACACCCACCAGAAACAACCCGGACAATACGAAGAAAGTTTGTGGAATCGTCTTGCCCATCAAGGCAACATCTTTACCAATCATCCATTCGAGCCAGGGCCCAAAAACCAGCGGACCCAATCCAAAGCCCATCACCGCAAGGCCGACAATCATGCCCCGCTTGTCCGGAAACCATTTCACGCACATCGCGATCGGAGTTACATAAGCGAATCCAACACCCACTCCGGCAACCAGTCCATAGCCAATCACCAGACCGTTCACAGTCTCATGCAGCAACCCCGCGATCAGACAGCCAAGCGCCAAAAGAAATCCTCCAACACTAGCCACGAGCCTCGGCCCCTTGCGGTCCTGCCAAAACCCCGCCACAATCATCCCCGCCGCGAACGCCAAAAGCGAATACCGGTAAGGCATCACACTCTGTGCGCGCGTCCATCCATGCAATTGCTCTAGCGGCCCGCGGAACACGCTCCAGCTATACAGGATCCCCAGCAGGACTTGCATGAAAATTGCCGCCGCCGCATATTTGCTTCTATTTAGATTCGTTGCTTCAGACACCGCACCATTCTACGCAAACCGGAATGAGATTCCGCTCAAGCGGCGAACTACTTCTTGCGGCGTTTCCCAAAGTCCGGTTCCATCTTGGCGAACCCGGCTGGAATTGCAAACACTTCTTCGCCGATGCTTTCAGTGGAAAAGCCACTCGTGTCCGTGAGCGATTCCATCATGAGCATCCCGTCGGAGCTTGGACTGGCCGCGGGCACTTCGGGTTCGCTGACCTTTTGCGCTTCTTCCTTCTTCTTCTTGCCAAAACCACCAAACCTGCCGCCGAGCGCTCCACCCACCATGCCGCCCAGCGGACCAGCGACCTGGCGTCCAGCCGCCTCTCCGCCGATTTGTCCCCCCGCCTGCTTGGCTGCATCGCCCACGTTCACCGAGCTGTTCTGCCCACCGCCCTGCCCGTTGCCGCCTGAATTCGACATATCCATCGACATGCCGGGCATCGTCATCCGGGTGATCGTCAAAACGGCGATCCCCGGAGTCTTCTGCATCTCTTCGGCCATCTTCTTCATGCCCTCAGCCATCCCCTTTTGACCGTTCATTTGCGCGCGCAAATGTCCTACATTGAGCCAACTGCCTTTGTCCACCAACCGCTCATAAAAGGATTTGTATTCCGCATAGCCTGAAACCTTTTCGCTGTGCCAGCTATCTGCAACCATCTTCATCGCAGTTCCCGAGTTCTTGGCGTCCGCCATCCCCATCTCAATCGTGAAAATCACTTCCTTGGCTGCAACTCCCGCTACATCCTTCTCCACGCCAGTCGCCTTGACATCGAACTTCATCTCCATCGACGCCTCTGCGCCTTTGGTCGAATTCTTCATGTCGGCTTGCAGATCCTCCATCATCTGGCGCATCTCTTCAAAGGTCACTTGCCAATACTGCTTCTTCTCAAGGTTCAGGGTGCTGAACAATTGCTTGTCGAAGTCGATGATGCTCCTGCTGTCTTTCGACAGCGTCGCCATCCGGCCTCCCTTGAAGTAATGTGATGTCGTCGTTGGCTCCGGCTTCTTGCCAAAGGCGAGTTTCGTTACCATCCCCTTCGTGATCCTCGTGGTCTGGTCGTAACGAAAATCCGCAAACAGCAAACCCGGCAACATGAGAGCAACAAGTGAACTTTTCATCGATTTACCTCAGCATTGAATCTAGCTCATTTTACTTCTACGTAACCGGCTGGTGCCTGCAACTCCCCTTCCGCTACACTCGCTTCCCGATAATCCTTGATCTCAACAAAGGCGTCGACAACTTTTCCGCCCACCCCAATCTGGACCCTCAGCGCTTCCACCAGTTCTCCCCGACTCCGGATCTCTTCCAAACCCTTCTGCACCGCCGGCGTCAGTGCCACAATACTCTCCATTGCGGGCAACAGATAGCTCAGGCCATGCCGCGAACGAAATTGCTCCGCCGACTTCATCACGGCGATTCCGCCCACGCGTTCCACCTTCACTTCGGTTGCAATCCCCGATCCACCGCCAGGGAACATTCGCTTCAACCCTTCAATCATCGGGCCAGGGATATCACCCGAAATCCTTTGTTTCATGTCTTCAATCCGCAACTTTTCAAAGGTCTTATCCGTGTGATCGATCAAAATCATCTTGCCAGTCGCATAGTCCAGAATGATGCTGCTTTTCTCCCCCTTCACCATCACCCGGCTGCCCTTGAGCAGTACTTCTTCGCCCTCGCTGTTCAAATTGTTCAAGCCCGCAAACCCCGCCACGAGTTGAATCAGCGTGTTCGCCTTGACTCGGTATGCAAGTTTGTAACGGGCATCGGCCCAGGAACTCATCGCCGCAAAAAGACCCAAAATCATTAACCTGTTCATCACAACTCTCAGACGCACCACTCCCCACTATCGTTCCCCGCAATCACTTTCACCATCCTGGCCATAAGTTTCGCATCCTAGAGGTAGTGATTCATCTCTCAGCGGTCAGCTACCTCAACACCCGTCCCCTTGTCTGGGGCCTGATGAACGGCCCGGACAAGGGCAAGTTGGAACTTGATTTCGATCTCCCCGCCGTCTGCGCGCAGCGACTTGCGGAAAAGCAGGTGGACGTCGGCCTTGTGCCCGTGATCGAAGCGGCTCGCCAACACCTCACCCAAATTGGTTCCCTCGGCATCGCCTGCCTTGGTCCTGTCCGCAGCATCCTGCTACTTTCCAAAGTCCCAATTCCCGAGATCCGCACGTTGGCGCTCGATAGCTCCTCCCGCTCTTCGGCAGTGCTTGCGCGCATCGTTCTCGATCAAGGCTACCGCGTCGAACCCGAAACTCATGTCATGGCACCGGATCTTCCCGCGATGCTCGGCAAAGCCGACGCCGCCCTCCTCATTGGCGATCCCGCTCTCCGCATCATCCCCGAAGAGACTGGCCTCCATGTCCTCGACCTCGGTGAAGAATGGTACAAGCTATCGAGGCTCCCGATGGTCTTCGCCATCTGGGCCGGACATCAGGCGCAGCCCGAACTCGCGAGCCTCCTTGATGCTTCCTACAGGTACGGTAAACAAAATCTGGCAGAGATCGTCATGGCAGAATGCGCCGAACGGAAGATCTGGCCCGGCCTCGCCTACGAATACCTCAATACCCTCATACAGTACGAGATCACAGACGACTTCAAACGCGGCATGAAGCTCTACATCGATGAAGCCATCAAAATGGAAGCCAGGCAACCGGCATGAACCTCACCCGCCTCAACCGCGAACAAGCGCAAGACTTTTTTCACTCCGCCGATCTCATCTCGCTCGGCATGGCCGCCGACGCGGTCCGCAAAGCCTGGCACCCCGAAAACGTCGTCAGCTACATCATCGACCGCAACATCAACTACACCAACTTTTGTACCGAATATTGCAGCTTCTGCAACTTTTACCGCCCGATGAATTCTCCCGAAGGCTACATCCTTTCCAAGGAAACAATTTACGAAAAAATCCAGCAGACCATCGACCTCGGCGGTACCGGCGTTCTGATGCAGGGCGGCCTCCACTCCGAACTCAAGATCGAATGGTATGAAGACCTCTGCCGTTCGATCAAAATGAAATTCGGCGATCGCATCTGGCTGCACTTCTTGAGCGCACCCGAGATCCTCAACATCGCTCAAATCTCGGGCATCACTATTCGCGACACCATTGCCCGTCTGCGCGACGCCGGCCTGCAATCTATTCCCGGCGCAGGCGCTGAAATTCTCGACGACGAGGTGCGCCACCGCATCGCTCGCCTCAAGTGCAATACCGAAGAGTGGATCGAAGTACACCGTACCGCTCATCAACTCGGTGTCCGCACCACTGCCACCATGATGTTCGGTACAGGCGAAACCCTCGACCACCGCATCAACCACCTCGAAGAAATTCGCCGCCTGCAGGACGAAACCGGAGGCTTTACGGCCTTCATCCCCTGGAGCTTCCAGCGCGAAGGCACCTCGCTCGGCCGCTTCGTCAAAGAAGACGCGACCGCTGTCGAATTCCTCAAGATGCTCGCCCTGAGCCGCGTATACCTCGACAACATCTGCAACATACAGACTTCCTGGGTTACCCCCGGTCTGAAGGTATGCCAGATGGGGCTTCGCTTCGGAGGCAATGATGTTGGCAGCATCATGATTGAGGAGAATGTCGTCTCCCAAGCCGGCGCCAACTACCAGGCCAGCGAAGAAGACCTGCGCCGTCTCATCCGCGATGCCGGCTTCGTGCCGAAACAACGCGATACTCTGTATCGAACCTACTATTTGAATTAGCTATATGAAGCTCCGTCTGCGCTCGAATACAATCCGCCTCCGTCTTCTCGAGGGTGAAGTGAATCGTCTCGCGATGGGCGAAACAATCCGTGAGACGCTGCCCACTCCAAAGCCCTTTCACTTCACGGTCCAGCCTACCAGTGTCGCAGACCTCACCGCCAGCTTCGACAACGATACGCTGGCAATCGAAGTCCCGAAATCCTGGGCTTCCAGTTGGGCGGCAAACAGCGAAGAAGTCGGTCGGGCCGCTTCCACGAATGGCCTCGAAATTCTGATCGAAAAAGACTGGGCCTGCACCACGCCGCGCGCAGGGGAAGAGAACATCGGCACCTTCCCCAATCCAACGGTATTAGGATAAATAGCTTGGCAACTACAAATTCAG
>JBKJSR010000365.1:0-4332 GCA_046594355.1 Bryobacter sp. | reverse complement strand
TTTATCGAGGTGCTGAAGCGAGGAGAGTAATCTCTAGAAATTTGGGTTGCGGTAGAGTTCGGCGATGCGCTGGAGTTCGGCCTTGTGTTCGGGCTTGACGGGGCAGAGAGGAGGGCGGGCTGGGCCTGCGGGGATACCGAGGAGCTCCATCATCTCCTTCATGACTGTGACTTCGTAGCCCTTGACGTGGTCGCGGAGCGCGTAGAGGGGGTGGACGTACTGAATGAGGATTTCGTTGAGCCGGGTGAAGTCTTGCGCTTGTCCGGCTGCGGCGATAGCGAGAGCGATTTTAGGGCTGACATTCGAGATGGAGCTGGTGAATGCCTGGACGCCGATGGACCAATAGCCGCCGGCGCAATCGTCACCGAGACCGCCAATCCAGGCGAGACGGTCGCCGAGTTTGGCCATGATGCGCTGGTACATGCGGATGTTGCCTTGACCGTCTTTCCAGATTTCGAGGGAGGGAACGGCGTCGGCGAGCCGGGCGACTTGGTCGGGGGTGAAAGCGGCCCAGTCGCGGGAATAGAGGGCGAGAGGGAGACCGGTCGCGTTGGCGATGGCCTTGTAATAAGCGATCCAGCCGGCTTCGGGCGCGTTGATGTAATAGGGCGGCATGACGAGAAGGGCGTCGGCACCGGCCTTCTCCATGCGGCGGGCCATATCGCAGCCGATGGCGGTGTTGTAGCCGACGCCTGCGACCACAGGCATGCGGCCTTGTGTTGCCTTAACGGAGACGGCGACGACTTCGGCCGCTTCTTCGGAAGTCAACGAATAGATTTCGCCGGTGCCGCCTGCGGCTACGATGGCGCAGTAGGGATGCCGTGTCATTTCATCGACGTTCTTTTCGAGAGCGGCGAGGTCGAGGGATAAGTCTGGTTGGAAGGGCGTGATGGGGAAGCCGAAGACGCCACGGAGCTGGTCGCGAAGTTTGGACATGCAGGTTAAAGAATCACTTTAACGCAGTGCGGGGAAGCAGTGCTGGGCTTAGGCCGCAGAGTTGAAGATCTGATCGAAGAAGTGGAAGGCTTCGTCGCGGAGTTCCGGGGCGAGCGGCGAGTGAGCGCCGAGCGCAGGGGTGAGCGCAGGGGTGAGGGCTTCGATTTGTTCCGTGATGTGATCGGCGAGGGCGAGTGCGTGGTCTTCGTCGACCTGTACCGGGAAGGTGGCGGCGAGGATCATGCCGCTGGGCATGGGGCAGAGAAGGAGATCCTGACGGCGGCCGCGTTGCAGTTGAAAGTTCTGTTCGCCGACTCCGAGGAGACGGCCAAGTTCTCCGCCTTCAGCGAAGGCAGAGGCGACCATGCGGCCGAGGGATTGAGCAACCGGTGCGGATTCTTTACCGGCGCTGGCAACCATCGTGCCGACGGCGCTAACGAGGATGATCTGGCGGCATTGTTCGCGCCCAATTGAGTCCTGCAATATTCCGGAGAGGCTGCTGTTGGTCATGGGCGCTTACTCGAAGTAGGATTTGGCGATGGCGGGCTGGAGGCGGACAGCCATCTGGCGGCACTGCAGCGCCTTTTCGGATTGGCCGGTGCGCTCGAGCAGGGCGGCGAGATGGAGCAGGGCTTCGCCGAAACCAGGCTCGGCCCGGAGGGTGCGTTCGTAGTAGAGGAGAGCGGCGGGGATCTGGCCGCGCGACTCGAAGGCGCGGGCGATGCGCAAGCTGATCGAGGCAAGAGGGAGGCCACGGTTTTCGAGGGTCTCAAAGATTGAAGCTGCTTCGTCGAGGCGGCCCTGTTCTATTTCGAGGCCGATGATGCATTCGGCGGCTTCGCAACTGGAGGGTTGTTCGCGGAGGGCGTTTTCAAAGATGTTGCGGGCCGCATCGAACTTGCCGAGGCGTTGCTGGGAAATACCGAGGTTGAGGCGGGCTTCAACCCAGAATTCGTTTTCTTCGCTGCAGAGTTCGAAGTGGCGTACAGCTTCTTCGAAGCGGCCTGCCTCGAGGCAATTGAGACCGAGGCGGAAGCGGAGTTCCGGCGTGTAGCCATCGAGACGGATCAGCTGCTGGGCGGCCGAGACGGCTTCCTGATGACGGTGGGAGAATTCGGCGGCCAGCATGAAATTCCACCAGGCATAGCTATTTCCCGAATCGATGCTGGTGAGGTAAGCGAGATGGTCGGCGGCGGCGTTGTATTTCCCGCTCTGAATGAGGAGACAGGCGAGATTGTAGCGGGCTTCGCGGTGGTTGGGGCTGGCTTCAAGGCATTTTTCGTAATGCGTGAGGGCCGTGTCGAAATTTCCCATTTGCTCGAGAGCGTAGGCAGTAAAGAAGTAGGCGGAAGGTTCGCCATCGGCGAGGTAAATTTCACTCGATTTGACGAGCTGTTCCCATTCCTGAGCCGTGGCGAGTTCGTGGAGTTGCAATTCCCAATTACCAGCGAGGTCAGGAGCGGCAGGGGGGCCGAGCAGCGCTTGGGCGGCGCGGATACCTTCTTTGGCGACCGTATTGCCGGGGGAACGCGACTCAACGCCGCGGAAGACATCGTAAGCATCCTGGGCCTGGTTGAGATGGAGTCGGCAAATGCCGAGTGCAAGTGCGGCTTCGGTCCAATCCGGGTGAAGGTCGACTTCGGGCTGGAGGAGGTCTGCACCTTCTTGCCAGAGTTCGAGACGTTCCATGCAGGCGACGGTCTGAATGAGGAGATCTGAACGGCAGGGAACGAGTTTCAGCAGTCGGCGGAAGGCATCGAGAGCTTCCTCATATTCATTGATGCCGAGGTGAAAGTGGGCCAGGGCTTCGAGTTTGCGGGCGGCGATGGCGGCAGGGGATTCGCTGTGCAGGCTGGAGGGAAAGAAAGAGTCTGGCGATTCTGCGTGCCGCTTGAGGGGCATTTCGATAATTTTTGGTGCGCGAGATGCATTAGCCATAGCGATTATCCTGCGGAACTCTCAGGGCGAGCCGGAAGCACCGGCCGGAGTTGGAATAGCGAGGGGAAAGATACTGCAGGGACGCGATCCGAGCCGCGCAGGTGTTGCCAGTTGAAACTTGACTGCCAGGATGTCGAGAGTCCGGGAAAAATTGTTTTTGCCGCCCAAGAAGTGGAAGCGCAATCGATCGTCAGGCTGGCGGAATCGCACAGAGCAAATGCGAGTACAGCGAGTGCGCCGCTTGCATCCTGTTGCTTAGCGTGGTCGAGCTTGAAATTGGCGTGTGCGCGGATAGAAAGCGGAATGTCGAGCCCCGGCGCGAGTTCCGGCTGCGAGGCCTGCGGCTCTTCGATTTTCGGGAGGCTCGCTGCGAAAGGACGGATTGGATCCCAATCCAAGGCAGTCGAGAGCCGATAAGTCTCGCCGGTAAGATGGAGGCCATTCCATGCAGAGCTGATTTCGCTGGCAGCGTAGGGGTAGCGATGGCGTATGCGGGGAGTCAGTTCGTCGCGGTGGCCAATGGCGTTGTAGTGGATGAGCGTAGTTTCAGCGGAGTACTCGAGAGGCATGATATCGCCAAAAATCGCGACGCCTGTATCCAGTCTGGAGGGGACGGAGGCAGGCACGCGGAGCCACTCGCCGTTTTCGCTGAAGCCAGCTTCGTCGAAAGCCACAGGCAGCGCTGGAGGAGCAAATGTGCAGTTGGCCAGCAGGCCGCTGGTGTCGATCTCGAATTCGGTTGTTTCGAGGGGGAAAGCGAGGTTCAGGTTGGGTTCAGGACTATACGGTGTGCAGCAATCCGCCTGCACAATGATGGCAAAGCAGGAAAGCGGTATGAATGGCTGGCTGGTATCGAGAGCCGACCGCGAAGCGGGCATCCTGATCAGGTAATCCTCGTAGAGCGGCGGCGGAGCAGGGGCGATTGTTGTGGCGACCGGTGCCGGCTCGCGAGCCGGAATATCCTTGAGCTGTTTAAGCGGGGCCTTGGCGACGGGTTCTAACAAGCGAGTAGCCGATTCGAGGCTAATCATCGACTTCAACGGAGAAGCTTCGCGCGAGAGATCTTCGAGCGAGCGAGCCGGGACAATCGGTTTCGAGCCGAGGCGCTCCATGAGTGCGCGTTCGAGTTCGTCCTGGTGGACGCGAACGTGTTCTTCGCTACAGAACGGAGTGTCCTTGTAGCGGGAGAAGAAGCCGAGTTTTTTGCCGCAGTAGAGGCAGGTCATATGGTCTTTTAGCGCAGACTCCCTATTAGGGCTTACTGCCAAAGTAGAGACCCGAGTCTGCTATTGAAATCGGTGGTTTACCTCAAGTACATTAGGGCAGTTGTTAGGATCGAAGGAAGATGATGCAAATTTTTCTGGTATTGATGATGACGGGAACGATTTGGGCGGAGGACAAAAGGCAAAGTTATACTTGCAAAAAAGTCCAAAAAACGCTGATTATAAATGGAAAAAT
>JBKJSR010000345.1:0-3662 GCA_046594355.1 Bryobacter sp. | reverse complement strand
TTTGCTTTCAACTCCCTTCAGCCGTCCATCCAGTTTCGATGTCTTAATTGCTACATCCTCAAAAATTTTCCTGAGATTTACTATGTCTCTCGACACTTCGGAACTTCCCCTCGAAATACTTCTTAGCGATAGTTCTTGTTTGGTGTATTCAGTTTTCACATTTTCGGCGGCATTCTTGACAGACTCGATTTGTTTTGTTAGATTCTTACATCTTCAATCGTAAACAGAAATACTTCAACAAATTTCAGGCGGCCTCCAGTAGTTGGATAATGTTACCGATGGCTGCGTCGGCTTTGTAGTAGGCGGCTTCGAGTTTACTGTTCGGTCTGTGCTCGCTGTTGGGTTGGTGGTGGAAGAGGCTGTTCGCAATGGGGCCGCATAACCGCTGGTGAAAAAGCACAAAGGTTAGGGCGATTTTGGTTCCCTTGCCGGTCAGCCGATAGGCGTAGCGTTTGCCGTCGCGCTCGAGCAAACCATGGGCCTTCATTTTCCGGAGATCGTAGCGGAGTTGATTCAATCCGTAACGCGTGGCGGAGAGTTGAAAGGAGGTCAGGACGGCGTCGTGGATCTGCTTGGCTGTCCAGCCGCCGACGGTGGTGCCGCCATGCAGCAGGACCTCCATGAGCCGGATCATGCGCGTGTCGTGGATCTTGATGCCGGGGAACTTCGCGGTTCCCACTGTGATCGGCAGGGCCAGACGTTGCAGGAGCGGGAACTCGACGTGGACGTTCAAGGCCTGCGCCTGGAACGTGGCGAAGCGGTCGGTGATCGCCAGGAAGCGCGTCCGCACGGCGGCCAAATGTTCCAAACCCTTCTTGAGTCTGAAATCGGACAGATTATTGGAGCAAATCTCATTGCGAAGGAAGGTGGAGAACTTCTCATACTGCTTCACGAATGCATGTTTGAAGTAGGCGCGGAAAATATGATGCCCGTGTTCGATCTGTTCCAGTGTGGTGTGGAGTTTCCCCTTCAGCTTTTTGGTGATGCGGACGCCGAATATCTCGCTGATCTTGTGCGCGGTCAAACGCCACAGCCCAATCTCGCAGGAGCGTTCGAAGATGCGGTGGATGGGGAAATGGCGCTTGAAGATGAAATTGCGGCAGTACTCGATCTGGTTGACGGCGTAGAACCGGTGCAGATTCATTTCGCCCCGTTCCCGCTTGGAAAACTTCGGTCCCAACACCAGAGTCCAGTAGTCCAGGCGTTTGCCGATCACCTCGCCGGTCAGTCGATCCGCGGCCGCCTGCAGGGCGACGGTATCGTCGACGGCCAGGAACGCATTGTCATTCTTGCGGAAGCCGACTTTGTTCCGGTTCAATTCCTGTTCGATGAAGGAGTGGCCGTTGAGATAGTAAGTAGTCTGGAAAGGGAAGAACGACGCCACGCGCATCACCATCGGCCCCAGCGTTTCGTCCCGCAGGTAGAAGTAGTAGTGCGTGAAGCGGCTCCGCTGCGGTTGCAGTATGCGGTAGTTGGGATCCTCGGTGGGAAACTTGGGCATCGAGCAACGGAAGGTCGCCCCCTGTTCCATGCTTTGAAAGATGAAATACACCCCATACCGGCCTGCCTGCTCCATGCGACGCAACAACGGCTTGACGTAATCTTCCTTGCGGACACCTTTCCCCGCCCACTCCATCGGGATACTGTGATTGCGGGCAAACGCTTCGACCCAGACACGATACTCGGCGGTCCGTTTACTCAAAACCTCCTTGTCCACTGCCGGAACCCCGACCACGTTGCGAAAAAAATACACCACCTGCGCAGGACGCGACAACCCGCTCAAATAGCCGTGGATGACGATACGGTCGAAGCAGTGGTATACAAATACAAGCAGGCTGCCAAACAGCTTTGTGAAGAGTTCCATCGGTCGTCGTCTCCTGTTCTCGTCTCGACAACAAGATCATCCGACAGACGACCGGTGGATTTCAAATTTCAAATATTTTTGGCTAGGTTTCGTTCATGAAGGCAGGTGGCAGGAGACAGGTGGCGGTTTTGAAGTGGAATTGCCGATCCTTTTGGATGGCCGAGAATTGTGGCGAGGGTAGTGGCCGCGAGCTTGTCTTAGTTAGGCGGCTGGCTGGGGGGCGGGTGAGCCGGATCCATTTGGATCCATGGGAATGCTTTTGGGGTCGGCCTGCGGGCGATTGAGGGCAGTTTGTTGCGGATTGGAGATGACTGCGACGGGCGTAACTGGATTGAGGGAGAAGTTCGTCTTACAGACACGCAACCTGCGGCAGTTACGCTTCCTTGTAGAAGCGGCTGCCGCAGTTGCGTCCCTCCTGAACCGACTGGCCTAGAGCGGGTCGAGTAAAGATCGTTTGATTTCGCGAATGACAGAGGGCCAGTCACCGGGAATGGGTTGGCGGAAAAGTCGCATGGAAGAATACCAGGGAGAATCGTCCCGATAAAGAAGCCAGCGCCAGTCTGGAGCATAGGGTAAGAGCGTCCAGACAGGTTTACCAAGCGCGCCGGCGAGATGAGTGACGGCGGTGTCGACCGAGATGACGAGATCGAGGCACTCGATGGCGGCAGCCGTTTGGTTGAAGTCGGCGAGGAGCGGGGAAAGGTCGGCGATGGATTCGGGGACTGACCCGCGGGGGATGTCCTTTTGGAGGCTGAGGAACTGATGCCCGGGAGCGGAGAGCAGATCTTCGAGCAGGTGCAGGGGCAGCGAGCGATTGTGGTCGTTGCGATGTTTGGGATTACCCTGCCAGACGAGTCCGACCCGGCGGCTGGCTTCCGGCATTGCGGCAAAGGCCTGGCACCAGTTCTCGAGGCTTTGCGGGTCGGCCTTGAGATAGGCGGAAGGGCTGGGGATGGTCTCGAGACGAGTGCGGAAGCGGTAGGGCAGGCTCGGGAACGGAAGCTGGAAGTCGATGGCAGACGAGGAGTCGAGAGCCGCCAGGAAATCTGGTGATGAGCTGCAGCGGCGGATGCCCGGAATCGCGGCGATCAGGGATTCAAGCTGGGGTGGACAGAAGACATCCACCAGCATGCCGGCCCCGGTGAGTAGAGGAAGGTAGCGCGCAAACTGTATCGTATCGCCCATGCCTTGTTCGGAATGCACGAGGATGCTGGCGCCTTTGCGGAGCTGCCCATCCCAGAGGGGGATATTCCAGTTGCGCGGCACCGCATCGTTTTGCGTGAGACGGTGTTCATAACCGGCCCAGCCGCGGGCGTAATCGCCCATGAGGAGCGAAACGATGCCGAGATTCATGGGGGCTTCGCGGTGGGAAGCGTGGATGGCCAAAGTCTCGACGTACTGATTTTGGGCTTCCACCAGGCGATTCATCTTCATGTAGCAATTGCCGAGGTTATTATGCGCCTGGCTGAAACCGGTGTCCACTGAGATGAGGCGTTCATAGATGGAGATGGCCTCGGGCAGGCGTCCTGCTTCCTGGAGGAGGACGGCAAAGTTGTACAGGGCATCGCGGTAATCAGGTTTGACGAGCAGGGATCTGCGGTAGCAGGCTTCGGCTGCGGTGAGATCTGCGGCTTCCACTTCGAGCAGGGCGAGATTATTCCAGGCTTCGGCGTAGCTGGGGGTGACGCCAACAGCCTGCTCGTAGGCGCGACGTGCCTCATCCTTGCGCTTTTGCAGGGAACGGGTAACACCGAGATTGAACCAGGCTTCGGAATGGCGTGGGGACTGGGCGACGAGA
>JBKJSR010000307.1:0-3153 GCA_046594355.1 Bryobacter sp. | reverse complement strand
TTTCTCTCTTTTCCCTGGGCTTCGACCTATTCCTGTTTAAAGAAGTGCGAGTCAATTCTGTCTGGTGGCTATTCGTGTTTGGAGCCTTCCAAATGCGCCCGCACTCTGGAGCGGCGGTGTCATGAAGTCGCTGGTTGCCCTATTCCTCATCTCGATTGGGCTGAGTTCACTGCTCGTCCCTGCCACCCGCTGGGCTTTTTTGCGGCTCGGAAAATTGGATCATCCCGATCCCCGCAAAATGCACGCCGTAGCAGTCCCGCGGTCTGGAGGGCTGGCCGTTTTTGGTTCCTACCTGCTCGCCGTTGGATTCATGGCGTTCCTCCCAGCGGGAGGAAACTACGTATTTGAACGCTACGAGAGCTTTCTGATGCGACTCATTCCGGCGATCGGCATCGTCTTTATAACCGGATTTATGGACGACTGGCTTGATCTGAAGCCTGCATACAAGCTGACCGGCCAATTCATGGCTTCAGCCTTCGCCTATTGGGCGGGAATCCGGCTCTTTGATGCACCGCCAGAATGGGAATGGCTCGCCTTTGCCGCAACTTGCCTCTGGCTCATCCTCTGTTCCAATGCCATTAATCTGACAGACGGCACAGATGGCCTCGCGGGAACTGTGGGGGTTGTTTCGTGTTTGGGCCTGATCACGGTTGCACTCACGCTGGACTACTATTCGCTCGCACTCGTCTTCACCCCGCTCCTTGGCGCAATACTCCCCTTTCTTCGTGCCAACTGGCCGCCGGCAACGCTATTTCTCGGCGATACCGGAAGCTTGACGATGGGCTTCCTGATCGGCTGCGGAGGGGCTGCGCTGGCGCGAAGATTTCCGAACGGCGAAGGCATTGTTGCCGCATCGTTGATTCTCACACTGCCTCTGATGGAGGTCGCACTCAGCTCATTGCGAAGAGCCTTGCGCGGCCAACCCATTATGTCCGCGGACAGCTTTCATATTCACCACCAATTGAAGCGCCAAGGGCTCGGCTCGGTGAGGGTTTTGCTTCACCTCGGTGTGATGTCGCTGGTCGGGACAACGATTGCGGTAATCCAGATATGGTGTACCCCGTGGCAACGGGTCTTTTTCATCGTCCCGTTTCTAGTGTTGCTTTCCCATGGCATCGCTGCGCTTCGATATCCGGAATTCAATGTGCTTTGGGATGCAATTCTGGGTGGCAGGATTCGCCGCTGGCTACGTCACCAAATCCTGCTTCGCACCATGGAAGATGAAGTGGCGGGTGCCGACGATCTGGAAGCGCTGCTTAAAATTCTGCAAAACTACGCACTGGCTCTCGGGCTGCTGGACCTCAACGTGAACTTGGCGGGAGCGAAAAATCGGCCAGACAGACCAAAGCCCAGGAAAGGAACAACCTATCTGGTGCGCATCGATCTCCCTTTGGACTCTTGGGTGAATTTTCGTGTTCCGGTCGGCCTGAAACGAACCGAAAACCCGGCGGCCGATTTTGCTTCACTCGTTCTTCGCCTGATTAACTTGCAGCGGCTGGGACGGCTCCGGCCGGAAGCGGACGCTGCTTCCCGTCCAAACTCGAAAGCTCTTGCGTTGGATCGATCCTCGTAAACAGCCAGGCGCTGATAAAAAGCATGATTGCGAACAGCTTGAGTGGAAAATCGTAGCTGTGATAATAATCAACCAGATATCCGAAGGCGACGCTCGATCCGAACGAACCCAATTGGCCCGCCATATTCATCGATCCGGATAGCGCACCGGCATAACGCTTGCCAACATCGAGGCAGATGGCCCACGACACAGGCAGCATGCAATCCATGGCACCGTAGCCAAGGGCGAGCAGCGTAATCGACATGATGGGGTCGGCGGTGTATGCGGTACCCATCATGCAAACTCCACTCAGTGCAAGTCCCGCCGCGCCAACCGTTCGTCTCCCGGTCTTCAGGCCGTAACGCCGCGAAAGATAGTCGCTCAGAAATCCACCAAATAGATTGCCGCAAAACCCCGCCAAAAAGGGCAGCGCGGAAAGCGATTTCATCTGATCCTGACTCATCCCCCGGCCCTTAACCAGAAAGGTGTGTAACCAGGATAAGTAAAAATAACTTCCCCAACAGTAAGTGTGGTACATCAGCAGGATCATCCAGTAATTTGAACTGCGCAAGGCCACCGCCCACGGTAACTTGTGATGGCCCGAATCCGCCGGATTCGCATCAGCCGCCATCTCGGCGATCTCCGCTGAACTCGTTCCAGCTTTCTGCGCCGGCGTATCCCGAAACCAGAAGTACCAAATTGCCACCCAGACGACTCCGATCGCGCCAAAGATGTAGAAAGACATGCGCCAGCCATAGGCGTTCTGGATCGGAATTACGAGAAATGGGCTGATCGCTCCTCCCAGGCGGCTGGCACACCACACAACGCTCGATGCCCTAGCGCGTTGCGCCTTCGGAAACCAGCGCGAGATGGTTGAGGTCGCGTTCGGGTAAGCGCCCGCCTCGCCAATACCGAACATAAACCGCGTGATCAGGAGACCGGAGAAACTCGATACAGCTCCCGTCGACGCCGTAAATGCGCTCCACCAGAGAACAATGCGGCTCAACGTGATTCGCGAGCCAAAGCGATCCCCCATCGCCCCCGTCGGAATCTCAAACAGCGCATAAGAAATGGTGAACGCCCCAACCACCCAACCCCACATCGTTGGGGTCAGCCCAAGTTCCTCCTGCATGACCGGGCCGGCGACAGAGATACAAACGCGATCGATGTAGGTGATCATCGAGAGAAAAAAAAGCAGGACCAGGACCCAATGGCGGTTCTTCATAGGCAACGCACGATTCTTTCACAAAGTGTTGTAGCTTGGGTGACATGGCTTCGATTTTCCGGCGAGCGATTTTGGCATCCACACTGGTGCCGATAGCTCTTCCTATAAGCGCTCAATCGCGAAAGCGGCGCGCCGACGACATGAAAGTACCGCTCGAGCTGGTCATTCGCCGTCAGGAAAATCGAAATACGTCCGCTTGCGTCTCGATCACTCCTCCCATCGCAATCCACGAGATGTCGGTGATCGATTGAACCCTCGACTTGCGGCACTCGCGAGCGCGCTGCTCTTCTCCACCGGGGGCGCGGCAATCAAGGCAACCACCCTCTCGAGTTGGCAGGTTGCAGGGCTCCGCAGTCTCATCGCCGCCGTGACGGTA
>JBKJSR010000734.1:0-4044 GCA_046594355.1 Bryobacter sp. | reverse complement strand
CACGATCAGCGTACACTGTCCTCCTTCCACATCAATGAAGTAAATCTTCAAATCCTTGGCCGCCGCACTCACGGTAGAGAGAGCGATCAGGAGGAATAAGGAACAAAGCTTTTGCATAGATCCAAACTATCATTCGTGCCGCCGAACTATCCACACATCAAAGCCGTATAAACTGAGGAAGGACCCTGGGAGTGAAAAAATATGCCTTTCTGTAGCAAATGTGGCTTCGAAGTTCAGTCTGGAGATCCTTTCTGTGGCCGTTGCGGCGCTCCGCAACTCCCCGCTGCCGAGGCCGAACCTTTAAAAAAAACCAAAACTGCCGGCGACCCCCTCTCCGGCATCGACGCCAACACGGTTTCCACTCTTTGCTACGTCCCTTTCCTGGGTTGGATTGCCTCGATATATATTCTTAGCGTTGATCGCTTCCGCTCGAGCGGCACCGTCCGCTTCCATGCTTTCCAGGGCATCTACATTTTCGTCGCCTGGCTGATCTACGACTGGGTCATCGAAGGCATCCTCTACGGCATCGTAGATCGCACCTGGATCATCAGCCGTGCAGTTCGCCTCGGCTTTACCGTCGGCTGGCTATTCCTCCTCTTCAAGACCTATCAGCGCGAAATGATTCGCGTCCCCTTCATCAGTGACCTCGCCGACAAGTCCGTCGCCGAACAACGCTAGCCCCAAACTCGTCACCTAACAAACATTTCCATGCTTTCTGCTTTAGAACGGGAGGCAGGGAGAATGTCTCCAACCTGAATCGCATGGGATTCATAACTACTTTTAAGAAACGGACTCGTCCAGATGGAAATTTCGTCCTCAAGGAATCGTTAGGGCATCCCCAGGCTTCTGACCTCGTCTTCAGAAACATTCGATCACTGGGCAAACATTGCGCTCCCAAAGATAAAACTCGAATCATGCTTTCTCCCGCCGCTCATACTTCGCGTAGCGCATTGCAAGAACAGGCAATACGGCAAGACTAAGTAACGTGGATGTAGCCAAGCCGCCAAGAATGACGACGGCCATAGGATGTTCAATCTCATGCCCTGGCTTGTCTCCGCCGACGATGATCGGGAGAAGGGCCAATGCGGTAGCTGTGGCGGTCATCAGGATGGGGATCAGTCGTTCTTCCGCTCCCCGCAAGATCAAGTTCAGACCGAAGTGTTCGCCTTCTTCCTCGACCAAGTGCCGATAATGGCTGATTAGCATAACTCCGTTTCTTGCCGCGATGCCGAGAACGGTGACGAATCCGACCAGCGATCCAAGGGACAGGATGCCGCCCGTAAACAGTACGCTTAGCACCCCGCCCACGAGCGCAAATGGCAAGCTGACGAAGACCAGGCCCGCCAGCCGCATGGAGCGAAAATCGGAATACAGAACTAACAGGATGCTTGCCAGGGCGAGCATCGAGAGACTCACTAGCCGCTGCTGGCTCGCTTGGCGCGCGGCATATTCACCGAGGAGTTCTGCGTGGTAGGCCGACTCAAAGGAAACGGTCTTGAGGCGTTGCTCAATGTCTCTCGCGACGCTCCCCAAATCACGCCCTTTCGCGTTGCAGGAAACATCGATCTTCCTGCTCGCGTTTTCATGCTGCACAATATTTGGCGTAGGGGCGATTCGCAACTCCGCGACGTTCCGCAGAGGAACTTTCCCGCCTAGTGGAGCGTCAATTAACAACTCGCCCAAGCCTTCGATGTCGGAACGCGACTCTTCCCGGCTCCACACTGCTACGTCGAAGATGCGTTGATCCTCGTAGATCTCGCCCGCTTTTGTCCCCCGCACCATCGTCATGGCGGCGCGGCGCACATCGCCCGGAGTAAGCCCGAAGCGTTGAGCCGCCTCGGTCCTTACCCGAATCTCGATCTGCGGAACCTCCACTTGCGGTTCCACCAGGAGATTGGTTACTCCGTCCACCGTTGAAATCACTTCTCCGATCTGGGCGGCCTTGGCGCGCAGCACTTCCAGATTCGGCCCATACAGACGGACGACGATCGCACCGCTTCCACCCGACAGCACCTCTTTGATCCGCTCCTTCAAGTACGTGAGAAGGTCCCGGTAAAGCCCTGGATAGCCGTTCACGACCTCCTGGATCTTGGCGACAGTCTCTTCATAGGGCGCCTTGGGATCCATGCTGATCCAGAGTTCGGTGAAGTTCGGCCCAACCACCTCGTCGGCGACTTCCGCGCGGCCGATGTGAGAGCCAAAGTTGCGCACGCCAGGAATGGAGCGCAGTTCTTTGCTGGCTCGCACCGTGATTCGCTGCATGGCCTGCAATGACGTTCCGGGTTTCTCCACCCAGTGCATCAGGAAGTCGTACTCCTTGAAGTGCGGCAGAAACTCTTCGCCCAGCCGTGTCACCGAGTATCCGGAGATCGCGAAGATCACGAGCAGGGAGGCCACGAGTATCTCCGGATGCGGGAGAAGCTTGGGCAACAGGGACCGATAGGACGACTTGAGGAACGCCGCCAAACGAGGCTCTTTGCGTTCCTTGGATGTTCCGGTGTTGGAAAGCAGCATCAGGCAAAGGGCAGGCGTGACGATCAGCGCCACCCCGAGCGACGCAGTCACCGCCAGGATGTAGGAGAGCGCCAGTGGCCGGAAGAATGTACCCGCCAGGCCGTCAAGGAAGAAGACTGGGAGGAACACCAGAACCACGATGACCGTTGCATAGACCACCGCGCTGCGCACTTCGAGCGAAGCCTCCAATACGACGCGCCACGCCTCAAGTGGATGCCCGCTCTTTTGGTTCAGCCGCAAGCGCCGTAAAACGTTCTCGACGTCGATGATGGCGTCGTCCACCACCTCCCCAAGCGCAATGGCGAGCCCCGCGATCACCATGGTGTTCAGCGTCACGCCCCACCAATGCAGGATGAGCGCCGCCGTCATCAGAGACAGGGGGATGGCGGTGAGGCTGATTACTGCCGTGCGCCACTCAAAGAGGAAGAGAATGAGGATGGCCGCAACCAGGATGCAGCCCCAGATGAGCGCCTGCTTGAGGTTGTCGAGCGACATCTCGATAAAGGTGGCCGGACGAAAGATGGTGGTGTCGAGTTCCAGTTCTTTCAGCCCCGGCCGGAGTTGCCGTATAGCTTCTTCAACCTTTTGCGTGACATCGAGAGTGTTTGCGCCCAGTTGCTTTTCGACAATGAGGAGTAGTCCGGGCCGGTCATTGATTACGGCATCGCCGATCGGAGCTTGGTGCCCTTCCACAACGCTCGCTACGCGGTCGAGCGGCAGCGGAACTCCGTTTCGAAATGCGACGGGTATCTTTCGCAAATCGTCGACGCCTCGCACGGACGGCACATGAGTCACGGACAGGCGTTGATTTGGAGATTCTACGAAGCCGCCGGCGGCAGGCATAGTCGCGTCCTGCGTTACCCGTATTACATCGGCGAGAGTCACGCGATAATCGCGCAGGCGCTCGGGATCTACGAGTACCTGCAATTGCCGGTCCCGCTGACCCCAGATGGCAACATTCGCCACACCCGGCACCGACATTAATCTTGGACGAACCTTCCAGCGAATCAGGGTGGTCATCTCAGTCTGGGAGAGTTTTTGCGACCAGACGCCGATCTTCAACACGCGGCTCGTGGAGGAAAGGGGTGACAGGATGACGGGTGTCTTCGCGAGTACGGGAAGTTGTCCCGTGAGCGTCAGAAGACGTTCCTGCACCAACTGCCGATCCGCCATCAATTCGGTCCCGTCGGCGAATATCAATACGACCGAGGAAAGTCCGAGGACCGACTTGGAGCGCATCGTCTTCATGCCTTTGACGCCGTTGAGAGCATTTTCAATCGGTGTCGTAACCAAACTCTCAACTTCCGTCGTGGACAGCCCGGGTGCCTCGGTCTGGACCTCTACCAGGATCGGCGAAAACTCCGGGAACACATCGAGCGGTGTTGTGCGAATGATTTGCCAGCCAGCGACTAGCAGTAGAGCGGCAAGGGCTGTCACGACGAAGCGGAGCTGCAACGCGAGGCTAATGAGGCTTCTCAATGCCCCGCTCCGAACTCGGTACCGAATAACTCGGCGGCGCCTTGCGAAACC
>JBKJSR010000711.1:0-5805 GCA_046594355.1 Bryobacter sp. | reverse complement strand
ACAGAAAGGATCTCCAGACTGAACTTCAAAGCCACATTTGCTACAGAAAGGCATATTTTTCCACTCCCAGGGGCTTTCCTCAGTTTATACGCCTTTGATGTGTGGATAGTTCGGCGGCACGAATGTTAGTTTGGATCTATGCAAATGCTTTGTGGCTTATTTCTCCTGATCGCTCTCTCTACCGTGAGTGCGGCGGCCAAGGATTTGAAGATTTACTTCATCGATGTGGAAGGAGGTCAGTGTACGCTGATCGTGACGCCCAAAGGCGAGAGCCTGCTCATCGACACCGGCTGGCCGGGGAATAACAGCCGCGATGCCGAGCGCATCGCAGCGCAAGCAAAGAAGGCGGGCATCAAGCAGATCGACTGGCTGCTGATTACGCACTATCACACGGACCATGTGGGCGGCATCACGACACTGATGGACAAAATGAAGGTGGTGAACCTGGTTAGCCACGGCCCGAACACGGAGACCGGCAAGGGTGCGGATCAGTTGAGCAAGCAGTATGAAGAGGCGAAGTCGAAGACGAAGGAATTGATCGTGAAGGCAGGCGACCGGATTCCGTTGAAGGGTGTCGATATCGAAGTGATCACGGCTCGGGGAGAAGTGATCGGCAAGGCTTCCAGCCTGGCGCGGGGCGCTGGCGACAATGCGCTGTGTGGAGCGGCAACGAAGAAGGAAGTAGACCCGAGCGAGAATGCGCGCAGCACGGGATTTTTGTTGAAGTATGGCGAGTTTCGTTTTATGGACTTCGGCGACCTGACCTGGAACAAGGAGATGGAAGTCGCTTGTCCGGCAAACAAGGTGGGCAAGGTAGACCTCTATCTGACGAACCACCACGGATTGTGGAGCAGCAATAATCCCACTCTCGTGCATGCGATCGAAGCGAAGGCCATCGTGATGAACAATGGCGACAAGAAGGGTGGCGAAGTGGCGGCCATCGACAGCCTGCGGGCGGCTCCGGGGCTGAAGAATTTCTGGCAGCTTCATTACTCGATCAAAGCGGGCAAGGAACACAATGTGGAAGATCCATACATTGCGAACCTGACTTCTCCGGGCGGATTTGCGATTGAAGTGACGGCGAAAACGGACGGCCACTTCACGGTCGTGAACAAGCGGAATAAATTCACGAAGATTTACTAGAGTGGAACCCAGCGATCACCGGGCCAGGCGATGATTCAGAGTGTCTTGTTTTTGTCAGGAGCCGGTTTAGAGTGCTGAATACATCGTCCGCGTATTTCGTTTTTCTCGCGGGCGTCTTCTTCTGTTACTGGGCGGCTGCGCGCTGGCGCACACCAGCCCTGGCAGTGGTTCTAGCGGCAAACTACTTCTTCTACGCACGGTGGGATCTGGCCTATCTGGCGCTGATGCCGGCGGCTAGCCTGGTGGACTATTTGTGTGCGCTGGGGATGCAGCAGAGCAAGCGAGTATGGTGGCGGCGGACGCTTTTGGGCTTGAGCCTGGCGACGAATGTCGGGATCCTGGTTTCGCTCAAGTACATGCCGGCCTGGGACCGGAGCTGGAAGTGGGCACTGCCGCTCGGGCTGAGCTTCTATTGCTTTCAGGCGTTGAGTTATACGCTCGATGTGTACCGCAAGGACGCAAAGGCGACATCGAGCATGCTTGCGCACTTTGCGGCGGTGAGCTTTTTTCCGACGATACTGGCGGGGCCGATTACAAGAGTTTCGAGTTTGCTCACGCAGCTTGAAAAGCCAAAGAAGTTGAGTGCAGCCGATGGCGGGCGGGCGCTGTTTCTGATCGGACTGGGGGCGATGAAGAAGTTGCTGGTGGCGGATTATCTGGCGGAGAATCTGGTGAACCGGATTTTCGATTTTCCGAAACTGTATAGTGGCCTCGAAGTGCTGGCCGGTGTGTATGGTTATGCGCTGCAACTCTATTTCGATTTCTCCGGGTATAGCGACATTGCGCTGGGGAGTGCGCTGCTGTTGGGCCTGAAGATTCCGCAAAACTTCAACATGCCGTATTCAGCGACGAATATCGCCGAGTTCTGGCGCCGCTGGCACATCAGCCTGTCGAGTTGGTTGCGGGATTATGTGTATTTTTCGTTTCCTGGATTGCGCGGGAAATTGATGCCTTATGTGGCGTTGTTCCTGACGATGGTAATTGGCGGAGTGTGGCATGGAGCGAGTTGGAATTTTGTAATCTGGGGAGCGCTGCACGGATTGGGACTGGCGCTGTGCCGGGCTTGGCAAAGCCAACGTGGCGCCACGAAGTGGGATAGCGCCTGGGGCCGTGGGTTGGCGACCTTTTGGAACGTCCAGTTTGTCTGCTTTTGCTGGATCTTTTTTCGCGCGGCGAGCTTCGAAAGCGCGATGGAAATTCTGGCGCAGATTTCGAGCCTGACCCTGACTGCGGGAAACTTGAGTGGCGGCATCCTGTTGATCGGAGCAATCGCGATTGCCGGACATTATGCGCCCAAGCAGTGGCTGGAGGCGAGTGAAGGGTTGTTTGTAAGAGTGCCGTTTTATGCCCAGGCGGTGCTGCTGCTATTGCTCGCGCTGAGCATCAAATATGTGGCGGCGACCGGTAGCGCGCCGTTTGTGTACACGCAATTTTAGAGGAGCGATGGAGTTTTCGAGTAAGACATTCTGGACGCTGGCGAGCATGGTGGCAATGGTCGCGGGGCTTGAGTACGCCCCGGAGTTGAAGCGCTATGTGCTGCTCGATTGGGACGATGTGGAACAAGTAACGGAGTTTCGCGAAAGCAGGCTTCGACCGCGTGAGCCAATTGCCGAGTCGGAAGTAAAGCGGAGGCCTGGGACTGCCATGGTTAAGCGGGGGATGCGCGTGCAGGTGGAGCCGCTCTCGGACCCGGGCAACAGTCTTCGTTCGTTTTACGAGGCAATTGAAAGGGTGGAGCGTGGAGAGGAAGGGGTAAAAGTGCGCGTGGCGCACTACGGCGATTCTCCGACGACGGCGGACCTGATCACGGCCGATGTGAGGAGCCTTTTGCAGAAGCGCTTTGGCGATGGAGGGCATGGGTTTTATTTGATCGCCAAGCCTTGGGCCTGGTATGGACACCGGGGCGTGGATAGCGATTCGAGCGGTTGGGATATCGAGGCATCGAATTTGAGCAGGCACCGGGATGGGTATTACGGCTACGGGGGCGTGAGTTTTCGGGGTGGATCGGGAGCGCGGGCGAAGTTTCGTTTGAAGGAAGCGGGCTATGCGCGAGTAGAGATTGCTTACCGGAAGCAGGAGAGCGGCGGCAGCTTTGTTGTTGAGGGTTGCGGCGAGCGGCTGGGCGAGCAGGACACAGCGGGCGAGGCGCACGACGGGTTTGCGGAATTTGAACTCGCCGGGGAATGCAGGGATGTGGTGGTGCGGGTGGAAAGCGGAGCGGTGCGCCTGTATGGATTGCAATTCCTGAAGCCCGGCAGTGGTGTTGTGTATGACAGTTTGGGGTTGAATGGTGCGTACATCAGCGTGCTGGCCAAATTTTTGAAGGCGGAGCACTGGATCGCGCAGTTGCAGCACTATGCGCCAGAAGTGGTGGTGATCAACTATGGCACCAATGAGAGTGTTTATGCGGCGTTTGTCGATAAGGTGTTCGAGAAAGAATTGCGGGAGACGATACGGCGGATCCGCGTGGCGCTGCCGAACAAGGGGATTCTGGTGATGAGCCCGATGGATCGCGGAGAGCGTAATTCGGCGGGCCAGATCGAGACGGTGCCTGCGCTGCAGCGGCTGGTGGAGCTGGAAAAAAAGATTTCGGCGGAAGAGGGCGTGGCGTTCTTTAATACCTTTGAAGCAATGGGCGGGAATGGAACCATGGCGAAGTGGTACAGCTCGGAGCCCAGGCTGGTGGGTGCCGATTTTATTCATCCGATGCCCGGCGGGGCGAAGATCATCGGGAACCTTTTGTATCAGGGAATGCTCGATGGCTATAACCGGTATAAGACGGGGAAGAGGCTATCTGAGTTCGTCCAAAATGCCGGTAGATTGTAAAGCTCGAAACTTATCGTGGGTGTGGCGCGTTCTAATGAGTGCATGGCCCGCACACTTGTTTGCAAATTCGCACTGGCTTGGCTGGCGCTCGGCTTTGGAAATGCGCTGAGTGCAGACCAAGACGCTCCCGTTGTGTTTAAGAGCGATGTTTCGCTGGTTCGGGTGGATGTGCAGGTCATCGATACGAGCAATCGGGCGATTTCCAGTCTGCGGCGGGAAGATT
This sequence comes from Bryobacter sp., assembly GCA_046594355.1. GTDB lineage: Bacteria > Acidobacteriota > Terriglobia > Bryobacterales > Bryobacteraceae > Bryobacter. Next base: position 1,613 of record JBKJSR010000711.1, on the reverse strand, counting down.
TTGAATTGCGCGAATCGGGGCAGGTACGGGAAATCGTCAATTTTGGGCGCGAAAATCTGCCGCTGGATTTGGTGTTGCTGCTCGATGTGAGCGGCAGCATGAGACCGCATGTGGAGCGGATCGCGAATGCGGCGCATGAGGCGTTGAGCGTTTTAGGGAATGAAGACCGAGTGGCGATTATGGTGTTTGACCGCAGCACGCGGGTGAGCATGCAGTTCAAGCAAAACCATGACGAGATCGTACGCGGTTTTGAGCAGTTGCTGGATCGTGAGAATTTTAACGGCGGTACGGATATTACGCGCGGGATTCTGGATGCAACGAACTTTATGCGGAAGAATGCGCGGCGCGGTGCGCGGCGGGCGATTGTGATTCTGACCGACGACATGACAGAATTCAACCGGGATGAGTTTGGTGTGGGGCGTGCGCTGGAAGATGCGAATACGGTGATGAGTGCGCTGATTGCGCCGGACGCGATTGGCGGACGAATGGGGCAGAGCTGGCCGACGGGCGGGAATCGCCGGGGTGGAGGCGGAACCTGGCCCGGTAGTGGCGGTGGCGGACTGGGTGGCTTGGGTGACATTATTTTTGGCGGTGGTATTCCCGGAGGCGGTGGGAGAAGGCTGCCTGGTGGTGGGACAGTCTCGACAGGGAATGGCAGGTTGAAGTCGGCTGGCACGTCGGAGATTGCGCGCGCTTCGGGTGGCGACAGCATGCCGGTTGACGATGCGATGGCATTGCGGGATACGCTGGAGCGGATTCGCCAGAGCTATGCGCTGTACTTCAATGCGCCTGAGGGCGTGAAGCAGGGTGAGAAGCGGAATGTCGAGATTGCGCTGGCTGGGCGGCGTTTTCCGAATGCGGAATTGCGATACCGGCAGAGCTATGTGGTGACTGAGGGGGGAACTACGAGTGCGCCTACCGGCAGCATGAGCGACGATGCGCCTACGGTGACGCGGCGAAATCCGGGTACGAGCGGGGTGTATGATACGCCGCCAGCGAGAACGAGTGATGCGGAGGTGGACAATTCGGGTGGGGTGCCAAAGGTGAAGCGGCGGCCGGCAGTGGATGATCCTGGTTCGCGGACGGGCGGCTGGCGTAGGGCGGATAACGCGCCGGCGAGCGCGGGGAGTGTGTCGGCGGCTGTTGTAGTGCCGGAGAAGGCTCCTGCAGTGAAGCCTGCAGTCAAGGTTGAGGCGGATAAGCCTGCGGCGGAGAGCACAAGCAAGCCGGGTGGGTTTCGAAGGGTAAAGCCGGGCGAGAAGCCTTAAGTTTTGGGCCGGTGATTGGTTTGAGCGGGTTTCGCCAGTCTGTTGTTTCGAGCAATTTTTTAGCAGAAGCGAAACGGCTGTGAAACGAACCATTCAAGTCAGAATCAGTAAAGGCGAGCGGCTATTTGTTGCCGAGTGCCTGGATCTTCCTGTAGTTACGCAAGCTGCGAGTCTCGATGAATTGACTCGAAATATTCAAGAGGCAATCGCTCTTCACTTGCGGGGTGAGGACTTGACTGAGTTGGGAATTGCAGCAAATCCCACCATTCTGGTCACGATGGAGTTTGAAGCCGTCGCCTGATGCCTAAGTTACGCGTTCTTTCGGGGAAGGATGTCGTAGCCATT
>JBKJSR010000657.1:0-4355 GCA_046594355.1 Bryobacter sp. | reverse complement strand
ATGGTGGGCCTGGAGCGCTGGCCGAGCGGGTGGTTTGCGCAGAGTAATTGATTCATTGCGTCACCAGCATGAAGGTGAGCCGCTTTTCGGATAAGTCCACTTTGACGAGGGCGACGCGGGCTTTGTCGCCAATCGCGAAGGCGCGCTTGGTGCGCTGGCCAATGATGCGGCGGGAGCTTTCCTGGTATGCGTAATTGTCTTTAGGGAGAGCGTCGATCGGTATCAGACCTTCAATGAAGAGTTCTTCCAGCTCCACGAAGCAACCGTACTTCGTGGTTGAGATGATCAGGGCGTCGAACTCGTCGCCGACACGGTCGCTCATGAACCGCATCTTCTTCCACTCAACCAATTCACGCTCGGCTTCGGCGGCGCGGCGCTCGGTAAAGCTGGTGTCGTTGCCTATGTCTTTGAGTGTTTCCTGCTCAATGCGCTCGCCCGTGAGGACTCGGTGAACGATCAGATCGGGATAGCGGCGGATGGGAGAAGTGAAGTGCGTATAAGCCTTTGAGGCGAGGGCGAAGTGGCCTTCATTCTCGTTGGAGTAGCGAGCCTGTTTCAGAGAACGCAGCATGAGGAAGCTAACGATGCGTTCTTCGGGTTTGCCTTCGATCTTGGCGACCAGGCGCTGGTAGTGCTTGGAAGTGACGGCACCGGCGGGGTTGGAGACGATGATGTCCTTGCGGATTTTGCGGCCATCGCGGGTGCTTTTGGTGTTGGCGAATTTCTTGATGGGAACTCCGCCTAAACCAAGGGAGACGCCGAAATGCGAGGCGGTCTCTTCAAACTCGGCGACGCGTTTGGCGTCGGGAGTTTCGTGGATGCGGTAGAGGCTGGGGATGCCGGCGTTTTCCAAATGCGTAGCTACCGCTTCATTGGCGATCAGCATCAGCTCCTCGATCAGACGGTGGGCGATGTTGCGGGTGCTGCGGGAGACGCCGACCATTTCGCCGAACTTATCGAATTCGATGATGGGTTCGGGCAAGTCGAAGTCGATCGAACCACGGCGGGAGCGCATGCGGTTGAGCACGAGCGCCAGTTCTTTCATGAGTTCGAAGCGGTGGACGAGCGGGGCGTAGCGGGTGCGCAGTTCGGCCTTTTCCTCTGGAGTGCCTTCGAGTAACTTATGGACATTCGTGTAAGTCATGCGTTCGCGGCTCTTGATGACGCCGCGACAGAAGCTTTGGCTCAAAATATTGCCCTGGTGATCGAGCTCCAGCAAGGCGCTCAAAACCAGGCGCTCTTCGTTGGGACGGAGGCTGCAGATGTCGGTGGAGAGTTCGACGGGGAGCATGGGAACGGCGCGGTCGGGGAAGTAAACGCTGGTGCCGCGGAGGGTGGCTTCTTTGTCGATGGCCGAACCGGGGCGTATGTACCAGGAGACGTCGGCGATGTGGACCTGAAGCTTGTAGTTGCCTGTCGGGAGTTTATCGACCCAGATGGCGTCGTCGAAATCGCGGGCGGTTTCGCCGTCGATGGTGACGACGTCGAAGTCGCGGAAGTCGGTGCGGCCTTCCCATTCGGCGGGGCCGATTACGCGAGAGACGGCGCGGGCTTCGGCAATTACATCGGCGGGGAACTGATGGGGCAGGTGGTGCTTGCGGATCATGATTTCAACGTCGACGCCGAAGTCGTCCTGAAAGCCGAGGAGCTCGATGACGCGGCCGACCCCATTTACATCTTCGTCGGGGAAGTCGAGGACTTCAACGGTGACCATCATGCCGTTCATGTCTTCGATCTTGTCGACCTTGATTTCGGTCTGGCCGACGCGATCGGGATTGACGTGCGGGGCGGGGATCTCGAAGCCTTCGGGAATCTGGATCCACTGGCGGATCTTCTGGTCGTAAGGGACGACGAAATTGCCGCGCTTGGTGAGGCGGAACTCGCCGACCATTTGCTGGTTGGCGCGATCAAGGATGCGGACGATTTCTCCATTGACGCGGCCGTCATAGCCAATGCGGCCCATGCGAACCAGGACGCGATCGCCGTGCATGGCGCGCTGGGCCGAATCCTGATTGATGAAAACGTCGCCTTCCATCCCTTCGGGTTTCTGGTCGAGGATGACGAAGCCGAAGCCGTCGCGGTGCATGCGGAGAGTGCCGGCGGAGAAGTCGCGGGCTTTGGTGGCGAGCTGGTAAGTGTTGCGGAGCTCGATCAGTTGGCCCTTGCGGGTAAGGCGGGCGAGCGAGGCTTCGACTTCCTCGCGGCGCACGCCTTTGGAGCCGAGCTCGCGCGTTAGAGTTTTGAGGGTGGCGCGACCATGCGGGAGGCGGTTGATGTGTGCGAGGAGCGCTTCGTCTTTCACAAGTACATTGTCGGATAGAATCGCCTCATGATGACGAGACGTGGAATGATGCCCTTGCTTGCCGGCCCACTGATGGGGCAAACCCGGAAGCCAAATGTTGTTTTGATTTTGACCGACGACCAGGGATGTGGAGACCTGTCGCTGTATGGCAACACGCAATTGCGGACTCCGAACATCGATTCGATCGCGCGGGATGGGGCTCAGTTCACTCGCTTTCATTCGTCGCCGGTTTGCAGCCCGACTCGATCGAGTTTGTTGACTGGACGTTATAACTACCGGACCGGTGTAGTTGATACTTTTCTGGGGCGGAGCATGATGAGGCCGAATGAAGTGACGGTGGCTGAGATGCTGAGGCCGGCGGGATACAAGACGGGGATTTTCGGAAAGTGGCATTTGGGAGACAACTTTCCATTGCGGGCAATGGATCAGGGGTTTGACGAGAGTCTGGTGCTGAATGGGGGAGGCTTGATGCAGCCGGGCGACGTGCCGCAAGAGTTGAGCGGTGTCGCTCCTTCTTACTTCGATCCGTTGTTGACCCGGAACGGAAAGTGGGAGGCGCAAAAGGGTTATTGCACGGATGTGTATTTTCGCGAGGCGATGCGGTTTATCGACGAGAACCGGACGCGGCCCTTCTTCTGTTATGTGCCGACGAATGCTCCGCATACACCTTTGCAGGTTGCTCCGGAATTGGTTGCGCCGTATCTCAAGATGGGGCTCGACGAGGTGACGGCGAAGATTTACGCGATGGTGGCGAACGTGGACGAGAATGTGGGGAAGATGCTGGCACACCTGAAGGATCGCGGGCTTGAGCGGAATACGATCGTAATGTTCATGACCGATAACGGGGCGCAGCAGAAGCGCTTTAACGCGGGACTGCGCGGGTTGAAAGGGAGCGTGTATGAAGGCGGGATTCGAGTGCCGCTGTTGATGAAGTGGCCGGGGAAGATTCAACCGGGTACGGTGGTGGACAGGTTGAGTGCACACATCGATGTGACGCCGACGCTGCTTCAGGCGACGGGAGCCACGACGCGGGCGAAGCTCGACGGGCGGAGCCTGTTGCCACTGGCGACGGGCACCACGGCGAAGGCAACCTGGAGCAACCGGACAATTTATCTGCAGTGGCATCGGGGGGATGCGCCGAGGGCTTTTGAGAACAGTGCGGTGTTGACACAGCGCTATAAGCTCGTAGGCGGGAAGGAGCTTTACGATCTCGATGCGGATCCGGGCGAGGCGAAAGATATTGCGGCGGAACAGCCGAATGTGGTGCGGCAATTGAGGATTTCTTATGAGGCATGGTTCAAGGATGTCTCTGGTAATCATGGCTATGCGCCTCCGAGGATTGTAATGGGTAGTAAGTGGCCGGTGTTACTGACGCGGCAGGATTGGCGCGGGTCCGGGGCGAATTGGGAAGCAAGTGGAGTGGGGCACTGGGAAGTGCGAGTCGAGTCGGCTGGGCCTTATGAAGTGACGCTGCTGTTTGCCGCGCCGACCGAGGAAGTTTTGCTCAAGGCCAGTTGGCTCGGGGAGCATAAGATTGACGCCGGCCAGAAGCGGCTGGACTTGAAGGGCGTGAAGTTGCCGTTGGGCGATGGCCGTTTTGAGGCCAAGGTTGGGGAGAAGGGTTTGACCTATGCTTACTTCAAAGCGTCAGCATAGACGCATGGATAGTAGGGGGCCGAGATCCTGACGGGCGTCGAGAATTGCATGAATCGCCACGTGATCCAGGTGAACGGTATAGATAATAAAGTAAGGTTTGTCTGAATAAAATCGGAATCTGGCTTGCGTCAGATGCGGCTTTGACATGCCGAGCAATGGGAATCTGGCAATGAGGGCAAATGATGTGTAGAAGCGATCCACAAATTCAAGTGGATCGTGATTGGCTTGAAGGCGAAACAAGTCTTCAAGAGCTTCCTCCGAGAGGACGAAGCTTTGCATTTATTTTGTTCGGGTTGCCATTTTCTCGAGGAGCAGCTTTAGCGACTCTTCTGCGGTATAGCTTTTGCCCTGTTCAAGCTGTTCGCTGCTGCGAAGCAGTTTTGCATGAAGAGATTCA
>JBKJSR010000590.1:0-3860 GCA_046594355.1 Bryobacter sp. | reverse complement strand
GCCAAAGGACTGAAGGGCAAGATCGTTCTCGCCGGTGGTCTCGACGAAACGAATGTTGGGCAAGCGATCCAGCAACTGAAGCCCTGGGCAGTAGATGCCTGCTCGCGTCTGGAGTTGGAGCCGGGCAAGAAAGACCGCCAGAAGATGCGCGCCTTCATCGAAGCCGCGCGAAAGGAGTTTGACGCAGTATGTTAACCGTGCCAGATGCCGGCGGCCACTTTGGCCCCTATGGCGGACGCTATGTTCCCGAAGTTTTGATGTCGCCGCTTGAGGAACTCGAGCAGGCTTATCTGGCAACCAAAACGGATTCCGCGTTTCAGGCGGAGCTATCCGATTTGCTGAAGAACTATGCGGGCCGACCCACTCCGCTTTACCTTGCCAAGCGCCTGAGCGAAAAGCTCGGCGGCGCAAAGATTTACTTCAAGCGCGAAGACTTGCTGCACACTGGTGCGCACAAGATCAACAACGCTCTTGGCCAGGCTTTGCTTGCGCGCAAGATGGGCAAGAAGCGTATCATCGCCGAAACAGGGGCCGGGCAACACGGCGTTGCCACTGCCACCGCGTGCGCGTTGCTGGGCCTGCAATGCCGCGTCTACATGGGCGAAGAGGATATGCGCCGACAGCGCCTGAATGTATTCCGCATGCGTCTTTGCGGTGCTGAAGTCGTTGGGGTCACAAACGGATCGCGGACCCTGAAGGACGCCATCAGTGAAGCGATGCGCGACTGGGTCACTAATGTCGATACAACTTATTACCTGCTTGGTTCCGCGCTGGGCGCGCATCCCTATCCGCTCATGGTGCGCGATTTCCATCGTTGCATCGGGGACGAAGCCCGTGCGCAGTTGCTGGAGCGCGAAGGCTGTTTGCCGGACATGGCGATCGCCTGTGTCGGTGGTGGATCGAATGCCATTGGCTTGTTCCACGCCTTTCTTGGCGATGCTTCGGTGAAGCTGATCGGTGTCGAAGCGGGCGGTAAAGGCAAGAAGACCGGCGAACATGCAGCCCGATTTAGCGGTGGTGCTCCCGGTGTTTTGCACGGAGCTTATAGTTACCTCCTGCAGGATGCAGACGGGCAGGTTGCGCTCACACACTCGATCAGCGCCGGTCTCGACTATGCGCTCATCGGGCCCGAACACGCCCATCTCCACGACATCGGTCGCGCCGAATATGTAGACTGCGACGATGCAACTGCGCTCAAGGCGGCAGTGGAACTCTCCCTGATGGAGGGGCTGATCCCGGCACTGGAGAGCGCTCACGCCGTGGCCGAGGCTCTCGTCCGCGCGCCCCAATTGAGCAAGGATCAGATCATCCTGGTCAATCTCAGCGGGCGTGGCGACAAAGACATCGACATCTATCGCGAAAATTTAAAGGAGCTTGATTCTGACTCGCATCAGCCAGCGTTTTAACGAGTTGCGGGCTAAGAATGAGCCCGCGTTGATTGCCTATGTAACCGCCGGGGATCCGAGCCCCGAAGCGACAGTCGAGATCGTTGCCGCGCTTGAACGGGGTGGTGCCGATCTGATTGAATTGGGTGTTCCGTTTAGTGATCCGATCGCCGACGGCCCCGTGATCATGCGCGCCAGCGAACGTGCTTTGGCGGCTGGCACGACGGTCGAAAAAGTTTTGGCGATCGCCGCCGAAATTCGCAAGAGCAGCGAGATTCCGCTGGTGCTGTTCACCTACCTCAACCCCGTCCTGCGCTATGGGTTTAGCGCCTTGGCCAAGCGGGCCAAGGAAGTGGGAGTCGATGGCTTTCTGCTCACCGATTTAAGTGTCGAAGAAGCGGAAAGCTTTGTCGAAGCCGTGAAAAGTGTTGGACTCGACACCGTGTTTCTGGTCGCTCCAACCAGCACCGAGCGGCGTCTGGAACTGGTGGCGAAGTATTGCTCGGGCTTCGTTTATGTGGTTTCGCGGACGGGTGTGACCGGCGAGCAGGCGCAGGTTTCCGCGAATGTGAAGCCGCTGGTTGAGAAGCTGCGCCGCTATACGGACTTGCCGCTGGGCGTTGGATTTGGAATCTCGAGTGCAAAGCAGGCAGCCGAAGTGGGTGCGGTGGCGGATGGTGTAGTTGTGGGTAGCGCCTTTGTACGCGCCGTTGAAAACACTCCACCCGGCCAACTCCTGCATACGATAGAGCGCATGGCAAAAGATCTCAAACAGGGAGCACTTGATGGGCGTAAGTGATCCAGTCGAAAGGCTAAAACAGTTTCGCGGACGCATCGATTCGCTCGACGAGCAGATACTTGCGTTGCTGAACGAACGGGCCTCGGTGGCACTTGAAATCGGAGTAACTAAAAAATCCGCCGGCTTGCCCGTGGTGGAATTGTCGCGCGAACGCGCTGTCGTCGAAGGCATGATGGGACGCAATGCCGGTCCGCTGGGCAACGATGCGATCGAGCGGATCTATATCGCGATTATGATGGAAATGCGGCGGCTGCAGGACTAATGCGTACTGTTGTAATCGTTGGTACAGGCTTGCTTGGATCCAGCTTCGGGCTCGCTGTAAAGCATGGGAAAACTTCCCAGCGGGTGATCGGTGTCAGCTCTCCCGCTGTTGTCGAGAAAGCGCTGGCCGTGGGTGCGATTGATGAAGCAATGCCGATTGAAAAGGCTTTGCCACTCGCCGACCTCGTTCTACTCGCGCAGCCGGTGCGCAGGATTCTGAAATTGATCGAGACACTCGACCCGATGCTGAAGCCGGGCGCGGTGGTTACGGATGTGGGCAGCACTAAGGTCGAGATTTGCGCTGCGGCCACTCAGTACATTACCCGAGCGAGATTTGTTGGTGGTCATCCCATGGCGGGCAGGGAAGTGCGAGGCCCCGAAGGCGCATCGGCAGATCTGTTTGTCGGCCGCCCCTGGGTCCTGACTGCCGACGACTCGGACCTCGTTAGTTTAATTCAGACCTTTGGTGCGCGTCCGGTCCTTCTGAGTGCGGAAGAGCACGATCGCATGGTCGCCTATAGCTCGCACTTGCCCCAACTCCTTTCGACGGGTTTGGCTGGCTTTGTCGCCAGTCGCGATCTGAAGCGGGTGGCAGGCCCTGGATTGATCGATATGACGCGGCTGGCGCTGTCGAACTACGAACTCTGGGACGACATCCTCGCGACCAATGCCGCGAACATCGACACTGCACTGGAAGGTCTGATCGGCGAACTCGAACACCTGCGTGCGGCTTTGCGCGAAGGCCGCGGCGCGGAGTCTTTCAGACAAGGCAACATTTTCGCAAGCTATTTGCGCGGTTAAGAACTAGCCTTCCCGCAGTTTCTGAATACACCATAGCCAGGAAAGTTCAGCAGCGCCAAACTGGTTACCCGGAGATTCTTCAAGCTCGCCAGAAGCCGATGGGAGATCGAAAATCAGGGCTGCCGCCGACGCCAGGAACCGCAACGGGATGGAACAGATTCAGCATCGACATCCCAACAAAATGCTGGCGAACTGGTTGTTTCTGCTGCTTGCCAGGGTGATCGCCCGGCTTTACCGAATCGCGATACCCGCGCCATGATTATCGCCGTACTGCTCACCCGCCAACACCGGTTGATTTCGGCCTGCGGCGTGCGCAGACCAACGGCCCACCACTGGATGTTCAGGACTTTCCGAAACCGCCGTTCAGTACTGGTTTGGTACTTGCAGTACTTGATTTCGTAGTGTGATGTCGCGTAATCTCCTCTCAGACGATCCGAGAATTCGGAGCGCCGAAGGTTCAGGACGAACCTTTTGAGAAAAGCATCTAAATTTGATGCCGAACGAAAAGGATATATGAATACGATCCATCGAGTAGCATTGGCATGTCTTTCGACATTGCTGACGGTGTTGCCCTTGGCCGCGCAACGGCCAACGGAAGCGCCGCCTGCCCTTCC
>JBKJSR010000565.1:0-10693 GCA_046594355.1 Bryobacter sp. | reverse complement strand
GATCGTTGCACCATGGAGGGCGGAGAAGGCGGATGGGTTTTGAGGAGCGATGTTGCCGGGGCGTTCGATTTTAACGGAATGGATGGTCGCGTTAGAAGCGGCTTCGCGGAGGCGGCGGACAACGGCATCGACTTCTGGGAGTTCGGGCATGGCTTGCGTATTTTTAGGGTAGCGGGGTCGCATCAAACGGTAGACTGCGGCGGGGGCTCCATGTAAGCTCTATCCCTTTCAGCCTTTGCAATCCACTCGCTGCAATCCCCCTTGCGGCCGGCAATCTCCCTCGCCTTGGCGAGAGCAGGCGAAGGCAGACGTGCGCGAGCGGCCATCAGAGCTGGACCGGGCACTCAGAAACGAAACACGCCCTTAGAGAAGGCGGCGCGCGGATTGGTCCAGAGTAACTGTGTGCGCCATGCCGGGTCTATCTTTGGCAGAAAGTCATTGTAAAGGCTGGTGTAGGAACGGTAACTGCCGCCCTGCGGCTCGCCTACGTGATACCAGCCGGCGTCCTGCGAGATGAGCGTACGATGGAGCAAGCGATGTTCCGCCATGAAGCGGACTCCTTCCAGGTGACGGTCGATGGACTTCGGACTGATGCCGTCGAACTCGACCCAAGCGCCCGCCCTTGCAATGCGCTCGTGAATTCCGTAGTCGCGCTCGTTCTGTGCGTGTACCCAGACCCATTTGGCGGTTGAGTGACGCATGGCTTGCAGCATGGCGAGTTGCTCGAGCGCAGCGGCACCGTCGCCGGTGTGTGCGGCGATGGTGAGGCCGGTGGCGCGCGAGGTGAGGATGGAGGCCTCCATCAGCTTGCGATCCAGCGGATGCAGCGGGCCCCGATTGACGCCGATCTTGATGAATCTGGGCTTGACACCATCAATGCCTGATCTCGCTTCGGCGATCCATCTTGCGGCCAGGGCGGCGGCGGATTCGCGTTGGGCGTAGTCTGGCAAATATTTGAAATCCCCGGCACCATAGAGGCCGGTGTTAGTCCAAATCTCGATTCCAGACTCTCGGGCCAGCCGCGCCAGGAGCTTCGGATCCCGGCCAAGAAAATTCGGGGTGCATTCAAGCAACCTGCGGCAGCCGAGCGCCAGGATGGCTTTGAGATGGGGCAGCGCAAGGGCGGCCACTTCATCAGAGTCGTAACGTCCGGGCTGGATAGTGGCGGCACCCACAAAATCCACCATGATGTGTTCGTGGACAAGAATACTGGGTGGCGCTGCCGCTTGTGCGGCAAGTGGAGCAAATAGTAAATCACGGCGGCGTATCATGGCCAGATACCTCATCTCATCATAGCCAGGGACGCCTGACTCACATGCTCCATCCCCATCTAAACCTCGCTGCTGAATAGCCATACCCTGATCGGCGGCGGATCAAGCCGATCCATTGCCCAACGAGCCCAAAGGCGAACACCGCCGCCAATTGCAACATCCCCAGCCCTACATCGATCCCCATAAACAACCTGAACTGGATCGCCATCCCGCTGAGCGCATGCGCATGAGCGTTTTAAGGTGCGTTGGTCTTCGCCGTCAAACACTATACTGGACTTGTGCAATGAAGCCCAAACGATCTTCTCTCCATTGGGCCATGGAAGCATTGGCTCTGCTAGCGCTCATCGCCACTGTTCTCCTGCTCACAGGTAACTGGCGGCAACTGCCGCCCATTGTGCCAATTCACTTCGGACTAACAGGAGCGCCAGACGCCTGGGGCGGCAAAGATACGCTTTGGTTGCTTCCGGCCCTGAGCGCAGGGCTTTACCTATTCCTGACCATCGCAGCGAAACATCCTTCCAGCCTCAACATCCCGAGCGGAATTGACCGGGAACATCCCGAAGTTCAATCGCTGCTGCTCGGCATGGCAACCACTCTAAAGGCAGTGGTATTACTGGACTTATTGGCACTCGTTTGGTTGTCGATCCAGACGGCGCTGGGCAAATCAGACGGTTTGGGAATCTGGTTTCTCCCTGTTACTCTTATGATCTTCTTGCTTGTACCGATCGGTTACTGGCTGAAACTGAAGCGTTACCGGCGCGAAGAGAAAACTTAGCCGACCCAAAATTACAAAGCTGATTATCTCCTGAGCGGCATTTTCGGCTAAAATCGAAAAAATGAATTCTACTGCCGAAACAGTTCATGTGTTGAAAGAAGCTTGGAAGCTGATGGTGGAGCGCCTGCCCAACGGCAAGGTAGTGCAGGCCGAAGGAGTCGCAACTTTCCTGGGCCACGTACCCTTGCCGTTCTTCAATCTGTCCATGAACGACTGCCCAATTTCCGATACCGGAGACCTGCGCCGCATGATCGCAATCGCCCTTCAGCGGGCCGCATCCTGCGAGCATCCTTCCATGTGCGCATTGTGTGAGGATTGGGCACCGCACAATTGGGAAAGCGTCGCGGCGGAATATGGACTCGCGCCCGCGATGATAATGACCGGTATGGCTGTGGAACACATAAAGCCGCCGCGCCGTCCTGCTCCGGCAATCGAATTTCGCCGTGTTACCAATGAATCGATGGCCCGCGAACTGGCGCTGCTGAACGCACAGGCTTATGGAATGCCTGCACCGCTCTTCGATTGCATCGCGAACATGCAAATCTGGCGTGAAGACAGTTATGCCTTCGTTGGTTACTCGCATGGAAAACCAGTAAGTGCAGCTGCGGCGCTTCCGGTCGCAGGCACGGTCTACATCGCACTGGTAGCGACACTTCCCGGGGAGCAAGGCAAAGGCTACGCCGAAGCAGCAGTGCGCCACACGATCGCCGAGGGTCAAAAGGCAATGGGCTTCAATCGCGCAACCCTGCATGCAACCGAAATGGGCCAGCCCGTTTACCGCGCCATCGGCTTCGAGCCAAGTGCGCGCTTTGTCCTGTTGATGCAAGCCCCCAAAGAAGGCGCAGCGGGACATTAGCGAATCGGTAGGCCGCAGTGTAGATCCCGCAACTACTGCTCCCCTGCCCGGCGGTCGACTTGGCCCATACACGTTCAAAAGCCCTAACCATAGGCTTTTGGCGATTCCAACTCATCGGGAAGTAGGTCAAACGGCGGCCCGAAGATGATAGATACCTCTCATGATTCGACTCAGCGTCATGTACCCCGCAACACCCGGATCCCGCTTCGATTGGGACTATGATCTCGGTCGTCACCGTGAACTTTCGCGCACCCTGCTCAGCTCGCGGGGGCTGATGAAATTAAAATCGACAAAAAGATCGGCGGTTTTCCTCCAGGCGCGCCGCCACCGTATCACGCCGTCGACCACCTCTTCTTGCGCACTTTGGTCAAGTTGGAAAAAGCACTGGCAGCCACAGCCGCCGAGTTTGCAGATTAGCGAGGTAGTTGAGTAAGTAGCGGACCGCTCTTCACCCTCCCCAGTAACGCCCCCAGTTCCGCAACCTTCTCGGGCATCGATTCCGCCAGATCCTTCGTCTCCCCAGAATCGTCGCTCAAGCGGTAAAGCTGGGCCTTCGCGCCTCCACCCATCTCGGTATGATTGTTCGCGTTCACCATCGCTCCAGGATTCGCCTCAATCAGCTTATACTCGCCCTTCCGTATCGACAAAGCCCGAGCATGCTCGACTATCCACTCGCGCCCCGTGTTCGATTCCCCCAGCAGCGCGGGCAACACATCCGCACTGTCCGGCGCTTCCCCGTCCTTCAAACTCTGACCGCTCAACTTCGCAAACGAGGCAAAGAAATCCTGCTGCCCAACAAGCGCATCCGAAACACCCGGCTTCACCCTTCCCGGCCATCTCACCAGCAACGGAACACGCGTCCCGCCCTCAAAATTGCTGTACTTCCCTCCGCGCAAAGCTCCCGCCGGACGATGCGTCCCTAGCTTCTCCGCCGCACCATCGCGGTAGCCATCGTCCACCACCGGCCCGTTGTCGCTGGAGAACATCACGATCGTGTTTTGCGTTAGACCCAGCCGGTCCAGCCGCCCTAGCAGTTGCCCCACCGTCCAATCCAGTTCCGCGATCGCATCTCCGCGTGCTCCCATCGTCGTCTTCCCCGCAAATCGCCGATTCGGCACCCGGGGAACATGAATATCATGAGTCGCGAAATACAAAAAGAACGGATCTTTCCGGCTCTCTTCCATAAAACGCACACCCTCTTCCACAAAGCGGGCGGCCATATCTTCATCCACCCACAGCGCGCTCTTTCCGCCCGTCATATAGCCAATCCGGCTTACTCCGTTCACGATCGCCATATCATGCCCATGACTCGGATGTATCTTCAATAACTCTGGATTCTTCCTGCCGGTAGGCTCGCCGCCAATCGGCTTCGTGTAATCCACCCGTATCGGATCCTTCGGATCCAAACCAACTACCCTCCCGTCCTTCACATACACGCAAGGTACGCGATCCCCCGTCGCCGGCATCAAAAAGGCAGAATCAAAACCCACTTCCAGCGGCCCCGGCCTGATCTCTCCATTCCAGTCCAGGTTCCCCGCTCCCAAACCCAGATGCCACTTCCCCACCACTCCCGTCCGGTACCCCGCCCGCTTCATCATTCCAGGCCAACTCAACCGCTCCGGGTCCAGTATCATTCGCGCATCCCCAGGCAACACCCCCGTCCCTTTCTTCCGCCACGCATATTCCCCCGTCAACATCGAATAGCGGCTCGGTGTACACGTCGCCGAAGAACTATGCGCATCCCTGAAACGCACCCCCTGCTTCGCCAGCCGGTCCAAATTCGGCGTCTTTACGGCCTTGGCTCCGTAGCACCCCAGATCCCCGTACCCAATATCATCCGCATAGATCAGCACCACATTGGGCCTGCTCTCCGCCGCAGCCAGCCCACCCACCGTCATCCCCAAGCCTTGCAAAAATCTGCGTCTATCCATTCCCAGCATTCTACACCTTAGGAAAAGTTGAGGCCTTGTACCAACGGACCTAGTGTTTCCTAAGATTAGTCCTCAAAGTCCATGGCCACTTTACGCTGCTTCCCCAAACCATTTCAACTCCGGCAGCTTGCCCACCACCGGCACCGCCATTTACTCCGGTCAAAGCTCCAATGTGGTCGTCGGCGACATCTCTGGTGTCACTGCTAAGCCCCCCGCCGACACTTCTTCTTACCTAACCATTGGCCCGACCCGCAGTGCCTCCGTCTCTATCGCTTTTTCCAGCACCATGGACTACTTCGGCTTCTACTTTGGCAGCCTCGACACCTACAACTTCGTCGATCTTTACCAGAACAACAGCTTGGTTGTCGCCCTCACGGGCACACAAATCGCCAGCATCGGTGGCTTCCCCGCAAACGGCGACCAAGGCCGCGGGATCTACGTAAACATCTACTCCAACAATGCCTCCGAATACTTTAATCGCGTCGTCCTCCGCTCTACCAGCAACGATTTCGAGAGCGACAACCACGCCTTCCGCGCTGTCCAGCGTAGCATCACAACCCTCGACAGCACAGTTCCCGAACCCGCTTTCGCTTTCCTGCTCGCCCCCGCCCTACTGCTCCTCATCGGTAAAAAGGCTGCCAGCTAAGCCAACGCGGCCCGTACTTCGGTGCGGGCTTCCCCACCTCAATCGCACCCAGATCCGGTGCACGCCCCACAAACCCGTCATTCACCGTAGGAATCGCAACCCCCGCATCCACAGCCCTGCTCCCCGGCTTCAGATTAAAATTAATATCCATCGCATGGTAAACCGCATGGCGCAGCGCCGGATCGGGCGGCGTCATCTTCTCGAAGATGTCGAAATCCACCTCAATCCCGTGCGCCTCCTGCCCCGTCGCCGCCCGTAAATCCGCGAGCGTCGCAAAGGTCTTCCACTCCTCCGGCTTGGGAGCATAGGCCTTCTGTCCCTTCGCTGGTGCTAGCCACGAATATTGCGCCGCTACGCCCTTGTTGGGCCGGAACCCGTTGTAATCCGTGCTGTAGGCATCGCTCGCATTCGCCCACGCCATGATTCCCCGCCCCTCGGTATCCCTGCCCAGAAACAGGTTATTGCGCCAATGTACATTCGAGTAAGGATCTCTTACAATCTGTTCACCAATGATCGTATTGTGAAACACAAATAATCCCGCCGGCTTTGCCGAAAACTTGAATGCCACCCCGCCCGGCACGTGATACGACAGATTCCGGTAAAAATATACCGGGCCTCCAAAGATCGGCTGCGAACTGTATCCGCCCTGCGCTGCATTCACCCCCCGGTTCTCAAACACGCGGATATTATGCACACCACCATCCGTTTCGACATAATCGTCGTTCAACAGGTGCATGTCGTTCCCGTAAATATCGATCGACGAAGCCTGCAGGTCGGGATCCTTCTCCGGCGTCCCGTAAGTTGAAATCCCGATCGCATCGTGAAAATAAGCAATCGCGTTGCGCGCAATTACATGCCCAGGCCCATAAATCTTGATCGCGTAGTAACTCACCATCTGGTGCGATCCATAAGGTCCCGCGCTCGCCCACATAAATCCAGTCCAGCCGACCAGCCGGAAGCGGTCGTCCCGTCCAAGAAATAGATTGTCGGCGATATAAAAATCGCTCGACCCCGCATACTCCGTCCACACGCCAAACCCGATATTCTCAAAACGGCAATTCTTCACCGTCAGCGCTACCGCCCCCAGCGTCTCTTTCGCACCGGCAAAAATCGCCACTCCGGTATTCCTGAAAGTCAGCCCCTCAAAAATATGATGCGCCGTCGCCATCACATCAAAGAGCCGCCCGTTGTTGTCGCCGTCAAAAATCACCTCGCCGTCCCCGGCATTCTTGATCGTGATCGGCAACGCCTTTGTTCCCTTCAACGTCAGCGCCATCGTCCCGTCGAACGGGGCCATCATCGGGTCTACATAATTTAATCGTTCCGGCTTATACAGGCCCGCATGCACCAGCAGCGTGTCACCCGGCTTCGCCTTCCGCTCCCACACCACACTCCAATCTCCGAGCCCCGCACCGTAATAAGCTTCCAAAATCCCGGTAAAACTCGGCTCAATCCGCGGCCCCTTGTAATCCGCCGCGTAGACATGCAACACTCTCCCTGTCTTCGACGCCATGGGTTCGGTCCGCGTCGTCACCTTCGCCGTCTGCGTCGCCTGCCCGCTCACCCCATCCGGATCCGTCATCACAAACTGGCACTCATACTCCGTGCCCTGCACCAGATTCAGGATGCTTCCCGCAAAGCCTTCCGGCACCGTGTATTCCAGATGCTCGCGCTCGCGATAAACCCTCTCCCCGCCTATACGCACGAGCGGCATCGCATCCCTCCACACACCCGTCCCTACAGCTCGAAACCGGACGCTGACGCTCGCATTCCGGTTCGCATCTCCAACAATCGACCATTCAAAACCCAGGTTCAACAGCGTCGGGTGTTCCACATAAAAGCGGCCCGCCTCGGTTGCATTCTGAGCGGCCAAGCCAAAGCTCGACAAAAGAAAAAGGGATAGAATTTTCATGCGCATAAACCGCAATCATTCTATCCCTAAAATCAAAAGCGTGCGCTAGCGACTAAAGAACCGTAGGCCAAATCTCCAGCTCCGGCACCACCGCACGCGGATGCAACTTCGCCACTCCGTAGATCATCTCGGCCACGTCCTCCGGTTGCAACGCCTTGCTCAGCGTATCGGCATCCGGCTTCACGGGCCGCTTCTCCATCAACTCCGTATCCACGAGGCCGGGACAAATCACGCAAGTCCGGATCCCGTGCTGCCGCTCCTCTTGGCGAATGGCCAGAGCCAATCCAAACAAGCCCCGCTTCGACGCCTGATAAGCCGCCCCCGACACATCGGCATACTTTCCCGAAATCGACCCCACATAAATGAAGTGCCCCTTGTTCGCTTCCCGCATGGCCGGCAACAACGCCGCACTCAGCGAGAAAGCACCATTCAGATTCACTTCGATCAGTTCATTCCAGATCTCCCGCGTCAGCCGCTTCATCGAGCGGTCTGGCGTATTCGTCCCGGTCACATAGACCACAACGTCGACGCCTCCCAGCCTCGCCACGGCATCCGCCGCCAGCGCTTCCATCGATTCATGGCTCCCAGCATCGCTCACGCCATGCACGATCGGAAACCCTTCGGCGGCCAACTCCGCAGCTAATTCCGCAAGCCGCTCGCCCCGCCGCGCACTCGCATAAACCTTTGCGCCATCGCGCGCAAACAGCTTCGCAGCCTCTCGTCCAATACCGCTGGAGGCGCCCAGCACTAACACTCGTTCGTCTTTTAATGAAACAGGCACCATCAACGTATATCATCGTTAAATCCTCATGTCTCAGCCCTCACTCATCTTCGACGCCCACCTCGACCTCTCGATGAACGCCCTCGAGTGGAATCGTGATACCCGCCAACCCCTGGTCGACATCCGCCGCCGTGAGATCGGCATGAAAGACCTCCCCGATCGCGGCAACAACACAGTATGCCTGCCAGAGATGCGTCGCGGCCGCATTGGCCTCTGCGTCGCAACTCAGATCGCCCGCTACTCCACCCGCTTCAGCAAACTCCCCGGCTGGCAATCTCCCGAACAAGCCTGGGCCCAAACCCAGGGTCAACTGGCCTGGTACCGCACCATGGAGCAAGCCGGCGAGCTCATCCAACTCCGCACCTGGCAAGACGTCACCGCCCACGCCAGCCTCTGGCGCAACTCTACCGGTGCCGCCAAACTCCCCATCGGCTACCTGCTAAGCCTCGAAGGCGCCGACTCCATCCTCTCCCCAAAACATCTCGAACAGGCTCGAGGCAGCGGCCTCATCGCCCTCGGCCCCGTTCACTATGGCCCCGGCGTTTACGGCCATGGCACCGACGACGAAGGCCCTCTCACCCCGCGCGGTCACGAACTCCTCAAGCAGATGGAAGATCTTCACATCATCCTCGACGTCACACACCTCTGCGACGAATCTTTCCGGGACGCCCTCGCCCGCTTCCGCGGTCCCGTCTGGGCCAGCCACCACAATTGCCGCGCTCTCGCCGACTGGAACCGTCAGCTCAACGACGATCAGATCAAAGCCCTCATCGAACGCGGCGCTGTCATCGGCATGGCCTTCGACGCGATTATGATGGTTCACAATTGGGTCCACCATAAGTCGAGGCCGCAAGACTTTAACCTCAAACTCGAAAAGATCTGCGACCACATCGATCACATCTGCCAGCTTGCCGGCAACGCTAAACACGTCGGCATCGGCACGGATCTCGACGGCGGCTTCGGCACCGAACAAACCCCCATGGATCTCAACTCCATCGCCGACATCGCCACTCTCTCAACGCCCCTTGCGGCCCGTGGCTACAAGCCCGCCGACATCGATAACATCTTCGCCGGCAACTTCCTGCGCTTCCTCAAAGACAACCTCAAGTGAGCCAGCCCACCAAGGTCCGCTACGCAATCCTCTCCATTGCCACGGCCAACGCCTTCATCCTCTACCTCGACCGCGTCTGCATGGGGGCGGTCGTGCAGTCCCAAAGCTTTCAGTCGGAAATGAACCTGAGCAAGCAGGACGTCGGCGACATCCTCGCCTGTTTTTTCTTCGCTTATGCGTTAGGACAAACTCCAGCCGGCTATCTGGCAGACCGCTTCGGCCCCCGCCGCATGTTAGTCATTTATATTCTCGCCTGGAGCATCTGCACCGCACTTACAGGCTTTGTCGGTGGACTCATTGGACTCATCGTAGTGCGTTCCGCCTGCGGACTCGCCGAAGCCGGGGCCTACCCCGCCAGCGGCCTCCTGATCTCCAAGTGGTTCCCTTTCCAGCACCGTGCGAGAGCGAACAGCGTCGTCGCCTTCGGAGGCCGCATCGGCAATTCGCTCGCCCTCTGGCTTACTGCTCTCGCGATCGCCTCACTCGGCTCCTGGCGTCCCGTCCTCTGGATCTACGGCAGCGTCGGAATCGCCTTGGCCATCGCGACCCATATCGTCTTCCGCGACCATCCAACCCTTCACCCCTGGACGAACGCCGCAGAGCAAAACCTCGTCCCCCCGCCCGAAGTGAAGGTCGCAAAGACATTTCCCTGGCGCGCACTAGCCACGCACCGCGGACTCTGGTTCCTCAACATCGCTAGCTTGGGCATGAACTTCGGCTGGGCCTTCCTGATCACCTGGCTTCCCACTTACTTACAGGAAGTAAGAGGGCTAGACCAAATCACTGCCAGCCGCTATGTCTCGTTGGCGCTAGGCGCAAGTCTCGGAGGAATGTTATTCGGTGGCTGGTGGTGTGACGCCCTAACCAGGCGCTACGGCCAGGCCTGGGGCCGCCGCCTGCCCTTCCTGCTGGGCGGCAGCACCGCCGCGCTGGCCTATCTCATTTGCCCGCTCCTCCCCAGCGCAGTGGCTGTTGCGGCGGCCTGCGCGATCGTCGCCTTCGCTACCGACAGTGTTATGCCGGCCGTCTGGGCACTTGGGCAAGACATCGGCGGGACGCATGTTGCGTCAACGATGGCCTGGAGCAACATGTGGGGTAATTTCGGCGCATCGGCGGTAGCCAAGATCATTCCAATCATCTTGGCCACCAGCCTCCACCAAAAGAACTGGCAAGAAATCTTCTACCTCTGCGCCATCGGCTTCGTGGTGCTAGCCATCTCGTCCCTCTTCATCGACAGCACCAAGACCCTCGCGATCTGAACTCAAGGGTGAATCGCTTCAAATGATTGTCTCCCGCGCAAACGCCCTTCCTTCCAAAACCATCCTTTGCATCTGTCGGATTCCACCGCCAGACACGATATTTTTCTTATGTGATCCAGCGCCTCTATATTCATAATTTTCGTTGTCTGGA
>JBKJSR010000561.1:0-3013 GCA_046594355.1 Bryobacter sp. | reverse complement strand
CGGAACTGGGTTGCAAAAAAGCGGATCCCTCTTCATT
The DNA here is from genome assembly GCA_046594355.1 of Bryobacter sp. Lineage (GTDB taxonomy): Bacteria > Acidobacteriota > Terriglobia > Bryobacterales > Bryobacteraceae > Bryobacter. The sequence continues at coordinate 2,976 of JBKJSR010000561.1, read as the reverse complement.
GCCGTGCCCCGAAAAGACTGAGAACTGCGGATGATTGGCAGTGTTGTAAGTCTCTGGACGCAACCCCATATTGCGCCTCTCGCAAAAGCGCACATGGCGAAAGACCGTAACTTCTCAGTTGACCCAACTGCGCGCGTTTCTGCTAACTGAACTGCCTGGCCCAGGATTCGACTGTCTTTTCGATTTTGTGAATTAATTCCGGTTCAGCTAAAAGTAGATTTTGCGTGAACCACACTGCTTCGCCGCACGCCTTGCGATTTACCGGGCAATCGTTCCGCTTGCGCCACTTGTCAAAGTAATTCTTGCCATACGCAAATTGATAGCCCCGGCTATCGAATGTATTCTTCAGAAACGGCTCGTCCTGCAGCGGAGCATAGCCTCCCGAGACCGGAATCCGCTGCGCTCCGAGATGCTTCATGAACTCCCCTCGGCTGCGTCCCCCAAATTTTTTCGCATCGTAATGAAACATGTAAAGGTGGTAGGCGTTGCGCGTACAGCCCTTCGCTACCTTGTGGGGAGTGAGGCCATCCACTTTGCTGAAAATCGCATCCAGCCGCTTCGCGGTTTCGCTGCGCCGCCGTGCCTGCTTGTCGATGCGTGACATCTGCGCCGTGAGCAGTGCCCCCTGAAATTCAGTAAGTCGCAAGTTGGCCCCCGACGTCTCGTAGTGAAACTCGGTCCCTGGCTGCGTCCTGCCCCGCGAGTTGTTGTGAAACGCGAAGGCCTTCTCAATCAGCGCCGCGTCGTTGGTCACCACCGCACCGCCTTCTCCCGAGTTCAGATTCTTCGATGCCTGAAAGCTGAAACAGCCGAGCGTTGCATGCCCCCCAACGTGCTTGCCCTCCCATTCCGCCAGATGCGCTTGCGCCGCATCTTCGATCACGGGGATATTGTTCTTGCGGCCGATTTCGATTACCTGGCCAAGTTCACCCACCCCGCCCGCCATGTGTACCATGATGATCGCCCGCGTTCGCGGCGTGATTTGCGCTGCCACGCGCTTCGGATCCATTTGCAGTGTCGCGGGATCAATGTCGGCGAATACCGGCACCGCGTGAAAACGCAACACGGCATTTACGGTCGCAATAAACGTGTAGGGTGGCACAATCACCTCGTCGCCCGGACCAATGCCAAGCACCCCAAGTGCCACCAGCAGCGCCGATGTGCCATTCGCAACCGCCAGGCAGTGCTGTGTCGCCGTAAGCGCGGCATAGCGCTTCTCAAAGTCCGCGACGGCGCTTCCATTGCCTCTCCCCCACTTGCCGCTTCGCAGCACGCGCACGACGCTTGCCTCCTCCACTTCGTCGAACACAGGCCAGTTTGGTACTAATTCCGGCTCCGCTGCCCTGGCGGCTTCAGCGGCAAATTGGACGGCGGGCAGGCTTACGAATTGTCGGCGTTGCATGCAAAGATTCTATCGAAGCTGTAATCTTTCTTTCATGGTTGATTTTTGTAGCCCGTTTGCAGCATACTTATAGGTTTTCCGATGGATTCGGAACCGACCTGATGAAAGTACGAGTTCTCTACCACGATCACTGCTTTGACGGGGCTGCTAGCGCGGCCTTTTTTACCCGTTTCCTCAAGGAAACTCGCCACCCCGATGCAGAATATTCCTACACGGGTATGGCCCATACGGCTGACCAGCTCTTCGCCGATTCCATGTTCGATGGCGACGTCAATGCCATCGTCGACTTCAAATATTCGCCCAATCCAAAGCTCTCCTGGTGGTTCGACCATCACCAAAGCGCCTTCCTCCGGCCCGAAGATGCTGAATTGTTCCACGGCTCTCACAACCCGTTACACTTCTTCGACCCTGCTTATCGAAGCTGCACCAAGTTCATTCGCGACATCGCCCGCGAGAAGTTCGGCTTCGAGGCACCAGATCTCGACGAACTCGTGAAGTGGGCCGACATCATCGATGGCGCTCAATATGCAACCGCCAAAGACGCTGTGGATCTCAAGGCTGCGGCCACCAGACTCGTGCTCGTAATCGAGGCTGTCAAGGGCTCGGAACTCGTGCAGAGCATCATCCGCTCCATGCAAACCATGACCCTCGACGAGATCGCCGCCCAGCCGGAGATCACTGCCGCTTTTGCTCCGCTTTACCAGCGGCATCTTCGCTCGATCGACCTGATTCAGGCACACTCGGTCACTGAGCGGGGCGTGATTTTCTTTGATTTGATTGGCCAGGAACTCGAAGGTTACAACAAGTTTGTTCCCTACTATCTTTTTCCCGACGCCATTTACACCGTTTCAGTAAGTGAGTCGTCGTTCCGGACTAAGGTAAGTGTAGGCTCAAGCCCTTGGGCGAATGAAGTGAATCACAATCTCGCCTCGATTTGCGAGCGCTATGGCGGCGGTGGACATCCGCGCGTCGGTGCCATCAGCTTCCCTGTCGGTGCCATCGATCAAGCGCGTAGCGCTGCTGCGGAAATCGTCTCCGAACTGCGCGGCTAAATCTCTAGGCCGCCCATTGCTTCGTCGGCACCGTCTCCGAACCGTGCGGCTAAATCTCTAGCCAGCCATTGGTTCGTCGGCGCTGCCACCATAGATGGAGGGGCACTTGCCACCCATAGCGCGCAAGTAAGTTGAGAGCTGTCCGCGATGGTGAATGCTGTGGTTGTTCATGAATTGCAGATACATGGCGGCGGGCATATTGAACATGCCGTAGAAGTCGATTGTAGTAGCGAGTTGATCGCCGGTCATGTCCGCGAGTTTGGGAACTCCTGCGGCGATTTCCCTGTCGAACCAGGCGGCGATATCCTTGCCGGTTTTCACATCGGCTGGCATCTCGCGTTGCGGCAACTGAAAGCTGTGTCCAACAATGCAATCGATGAACCAGATGTCCACGGAGGCAATGTGCCATGCCAATTCAATGGCCGTCTTCGACTTGGGGTCTGGCTTATAGTCGTGGTGCTCGTTTGGCACTGCCGATAGGATCTTGCTGGTGACGGGGGTTTCGGCGTTCAGATTCTGGAG
>JBKJSR010000441.1:0-12535 GCA_046594355.1 Bryobacter sp. | reverse complement strand
TCGCTCAGGCAGAGCTTGAGGCGCACTTCCCTGGAAGTGTCGCGATGTTTGTGATGGCCTGCGGCGGTGATCAAAATCCATACCCAAGGAGTTCACTCGCGAACGCAAAGGCGCATGGACACGAGCTCGCCGAGGCCATCACAAACATCGCGACACTTCCAGGGAAGTGCGCCTCAAGCTCTGCCTGAGCGAAGCCGGCATAGTCGCCATTGATTTCGTAAAATTCACCGGTCATGGTGGTGTTGTGGCACGAATATCCGAAGAGCAGGGCAACCAGTTTCTTGTCCTTGTCGCGCACCTCAATCGTAGGTACGGAGTGGTCTGTCACCCCAGCCGTATTGGGGGAATTCTTGATGCCCTCGGGAGTGGGAAGCCGACGATTCATGGCAAAGCCTGCTGTACCCATGTCGAGCTCCAACTCAGCCGGCTTGAGGTTGCCTATTGCGGCACCGACAACATCGGTCACCTGGCCCACAAACTTTCGCGTATAGGCTTCAACCCGAGCCTTCTCTGTTGCGCTGAAGAGATACATCGTGGCTAAATTGGGCCATATGACAGGACCACTATGAGTGTGCGAAGCATTGAGCACCAACTGCGAGCGCTCGAGGCCATAGCGCTTGAGAGAGGCGATGGCAATCTCCTCGGCAACCGTTCGTGGAAAGCCTATGATGTCGGCCGTCACAAACACCACGCGCCCCTTCTTGCCATCGTCAATCGCCAGAGCCTTGGCATAGATCGGGTGAAGCACGCCGGTGCTTGGCTTGGTTCGGGCCGCGTAGCCGGCCATCCAGACGGGGCCGTCAGGGGAGATGTCAACCTTGGCGGCACCCGCCTGCCAGGATTGCGGCAGGGCAATCAGCGCGCCCAATAAAAGCAGGCTAAGTAAGCGCATGGTCATTTCACCTCGGGGATGGATTGTGGAGTGATCTCGATTGGCACGAGGCCAATCAACCGACGACCTGCTTCGAGACGAAGCAGCTTCTGCCCTGTGCCCACATCGAGAGGCAAGCGGAAATTGATCTCATGACGCGGGGGCATCGGGTCGGTGCAGAGTATCGAATACTCAAATGCCGGGTGCCCATCGACACTGGCAACCAGCGTTTCCGGCTCGAACAATTCTTCGACGTAGAGCTTTACGGTTCCGCTCACGATCCGTGTACCCGACATGTAGTCGAGGCCATCGACAGCCTCCACCAGCCTCGGCACCGCAGGCGGAGCGGGGATGATGCGGAAGGACGATTCGCCCAGCAGCGTCCCATCAAGACGTAATTCGAGAGGTTGCAGCCCGGTGCCAAGGCCAGCGGGGAGCACCGCATTCAACTGCACCAGGCCATCCATTTCCGGCGCACTCAGATAGGTGAGACGGGCAGATTTACCGCCGAGGCGCAAATCGAGCTGCAGCAGATCCGCTTCAACCGGAAGCTTGTCGATCCAAAGCGAGACTGCGGCATAGCGGCCGCGATTCGGAGCTACCGGCTCGCTCGATTCACTGTTGGTGATGCGGCGAATTTTGGTGGGGCCGTCGGACTGCACTGGAAGCAGGTCGGGCTTGCGCAAAGTCACCCACATGTACTGCGTCTGCACTGCTTCAAGGGCCAGCAGGCGAAGCCCCTTCAGCGCGGCAAAGTCGCGGATCTCACCCGCTTCAATGGAACAGCCATGCCAGGTCTCGGCGGCGGTACGGGCAGCCGTCAGATTATTCGCCTGAAAACGCATCAGCCCACCGGGCTTCAACACCCGCGCCGCATCGTGCAGGTAAGAGAGGACAACCTCTTTCGAAGGAATGTGCTGGAAAACAGCGTAGCTGTAAATGAAGTCGAAGCTGTCGTCGGCGAACTGACGCAAGTCCGCACCGCTGCCGACGTGAGCGTGGGCATTCGGAATCCCTTGCAGCCGCTCGCGGGCGATGGCGATCATTTCATCGGAGACATCCACGCCGTGAATTTCGCCGAACATTCGCGCAAGCGGCTTCATCAGCCTTCCAGGGCCACAGCCGATCTCAAGCGCCCTGCGAGATCGCGGATTTGTACCGGGCAATCCGCGCTTGAGTTCGCGTTCAAAGCCGCGCAAAACGTCGCTTGCGGTCGCGAGGAATTCCTCTTCGTCCTGCTCGTGACGTCCGAAGGCGACGTAGTAGTGCGCGTCTTCCTTTGCGCGGCGGTTCCAGTCTTCGCGCATGCTTTGCTCGACACTCATTTCTTCTTCTTTCCTCTTAAGGCGGCGTCGGCATCGACACAGATATTTCGCTCGACTCGCAGTCCTGTCTTCTGGATCTGGGGCGAATAGGCCAGGCAGCGTTCCTTCATCTTGAATCCGGTAATGAGATTGTCCTCGACCAAAGTGTCGCGGGCGGGATCGGGACGTTCGGCACCTTTTCCGAAGTAGATTCCGCTGCGAAGGAGATCCGGCTCGTCGGTGCCGAAATAGCATTCGGCGCCAATGGCATGGCTCTCGGTGCAACCCGCCGTGTTCAGATAGCGCATCCGGTTCTTGCGGACGATGTGGTTGCGCCCGATCAGGAAGATGCCGCCGTACTTCATGCCTTCAAGTTCGTTGTCTTCAATCAGGATGCCTTCGCTACGCATGTCGGGATTGGTGTTGTTGAGGACGATTCCGAAATGTCCCTGCGGATAGGCGGCGGCGGGTTTCCTGTTGACGCAGCGGTTGGAGCGGATCTCGCCGTCGTGGAAGCCATCGAGGTCGATGCATTTGCCGTTGATCTCCTGCATCACATTTTCGGCGTAGAGGCTCTTGTCGACGTCGCCTGCTGTATCGATGCCGACGGGGATGCCGCCGTGCGCTGTGTCGACCAGTTCGATGGGAAATCCGATGTTGGCGAGCAGGTTTTTCAACACTCGTATGTTGGTTGCATGACCGACTTGTATGGCGTCGCGGGCACTGCCGTTTACTTCGCTTTCATGAATCAGGCCATCGCGATTGCGCGGGCTTTCGTAACGCGAATGCGTCCAGATTCCATTGCCCCGGATGGCTCGCATCTTGACGAAGCGGACCTCAAAATCGGCCGTGCCTTCTTCGAAGAGAATTCCGCCGGTGGTGTTGTTCTTGCCGCTCTCGTCGCGTGAGCCGGAGTATTCGATGCGAACGGCATGGATGCGAACCTGCTTCGAGCGGGTGACGAGGATCGGGAAATTCACGATGTTGCGGATCTCGAGATTGCGCAGGATGGCACCTTCGCAATTGTCGAGCAGGATGCCATTGAGCGGATAGAATTCGGCGAAGCTCTTGTCGTAAGGCGCGATCGGGAAACTACGGTCGAGCAATGAGCGGTTTCCATCGAGCTTGAGGCGCTCGATACTCAAGTGTTTCAGGCCGCGCGCGACGATCAAGGCAGCACCCTGAAACTTCGCCGAGGCCTTGAGAGTGGATCCGGCGGCAGCCCCCAGCAACTGGATTTCACCTTGCGCCGCATCGAGCACCATCGGCTGGTCAAGCTCAGTGACGCCGGGTTTGAGCATGATCTCTTTTGCGGCGAGCGTGGTTGCAAGCGCGAGCGTAGCTATCCTAAGAAGAATGTCCATTCGCTTCGACAAGTTTAGCGTCAGTGCCCCCACGGGGAGCTGGATCGGGTTGATCGGCCACGGGGAGAGCGGTATCGCGGAAGTGGTACGCGAGGGAACGCACACGTGCCTGAATCTGAGCGCCCTCGAAATGCCCGACCGGTTGCGCTGGCTGGCAGAGGCGGAGCGGGTGAGACGTGCGGGCGGTGTGGTGCTGGCGGCTTCGGCGGACCCGGAGCTATTGCGCAACTTTGCCGATGAAATCTGGTGGCTCGCGGAGGGAAAACTCGTGGAGCGCGGCGACCCGCAAGAGGTGATTGCGGCTTATCTGAAATCTGTTTATCTCGGCCTTAGCTCGGGCCTTGAACCGAGTTTGCGGCGGGGCGATGGGCGGGCGGAAATTGAAGCCGTGGAGGTACTCGATTCGGAAGGGCGCGCAACGGCGCTGTTGCAATCCGGAAGCGCCGCGGCGATCCGGGTAGTGGTGAAATATGCAGCGGCGGTGGAGGATCCGGTGATCGGAATCCTGATTCGGACGCGGATCGGGTTTGAAGTTTACGGGACGAACACGGAGCTTGAAAAACTGAAGCTCGGGCCGGTTGCAGCCGGAGAGACGAGGACCGTGATCTTCCGCTTCGACTGCCAGTTGTGCCCGCAGAGCTACACGGTGACTGCAGCATCGCACGACCCCGACGGGGTGTGGCACGAATGGATGGAAGACGCGATCAGCTTTGCGGTCGCCGACACGCGCTATACGGCAGGAGTTGCAAACTTAAGAGCGCGGGTGGAACTTTGTTAGCCAAATGGACGTATTATGAGTCATGTTCTGCACACAATGCGGTCAAAACATGGACGAGAAGGCAAATTTTTGCCTCAACTGCGGCAAGACTGCCGGCAAGGCTGGAGTAGAGCCTGTTGCGACACCGAAAGCCGAGAAGCGGCTGATGCGGCCTAGAGAAGACAAGTGGATAGCCGGAGTCTGTTCGGCGTTTGCCCGCTACTTTGAGATCGACATCACACTGGTGAGACTGGTGTGGCTGTTGACCATCATAGTGGCTGGGACGGGGATCCTCGTTTACCTGATTTGCTGGCTGGTGATTCCGCTTGAGCCGCTAGTGTCGAATGGCGCTACGCGCCCGCAAGCGTATTCAGCGTAGAGAAACGCGAGCCTTCGTAGGCGGCGATCGACGCTTCGTTTTTCAGGATGAAGCCTAACTCATCGACGCCTTCCAGCATGCACTGTTTCGAGAAGGCATCGACCGGGAACTCAGCAGTGCTACCGTCGGCCAGAGTGATGGTTTGCGAAGCCAGATCGACTTTGACGGAGCTATCCGTCATCGAGAAGAGCTTCTTGTGGATCTCGGGGCTGACCACGATCGGGAGCAGGCTGTTCTTGAGCGAATTACTCTTGAAGATGTCGGCAAACGAAGTGCTGATGATGGCGCGGAAGCCATATTGCGTGAGTGCCCAGGGGGCGTGTTCGCGTGAGCTGCCACAGCCGAAATTATCGCCGGCGAGCAAGATTTTGAGGCCTTTTGAGGAATCCTGATTCAGGATGAATTCCGGCTTGGGAGTGCCATCAGATTCATAACGCCAGTCGTTGAAGAGCAGGTCGCCCCAGCCAACCATGTCCGTCTTTTTGAGGAAGCGGGCGGGTATCACCTGATCGGTATCGATGTTGTCGATGGGCATGACAACCATGCGGCTTTCGAAGGGTACGAATTTATCCATGGCTAGTTCTTTCCCAACAAGGTTCTGACATCGGTGACTTTGCCGGTGATGGCACTGGCGGCGGCAGTGAGAGGACTGGCGAGGAAAGTTCTTCCACCCTTGCCCTGACGGCCTTCGAAATTGCGGTTACTGGTTGAGACGCTGTATTGACCGGGGCTCAACTGATCGCCATTCATGGCGATGCACATGCTGCAACCGGCTTCGCGCCATTCGGCACCGGCGGCGCGGAAGACTTCGTGGAGGCCTTCAGCTTCCGCCTGGCGCTTGATCTGTTGCGAACCGGGAACGACCATGACGCGGACGTTGTCTGCGACCTTGCGGCCCTTAAATATCGAAGCCGCGCTGCGCAGATCGCTGATGCGCGAGTTCGTGCAGCTACCGATGAAAACGACATCGATGGGGTGGCCGAGGAGGGGCTTGCCTGCTTCGAGAGCCATGTAGCTAAGCGCCTTTTTCAAGCTGTCGCGTTCGAGGGCGTCACTGATCCTGGAGGGATCGGGGACGGTACCGGTGATGCCAATACCCATGCCGGGGTTGGTGCCGAAGGTGATCATCGGCTCCAGTGCCGCGCCGTCGATCGAGATGGTCCGGTCGTAGGTTGCGCCTTCATCCGTGGGTAGAGTTTTCCAGCGGGTGACGGCGGCATCCCAATCCGCGCCCTTCGGGGCGTAGGTGCGGCCGGCGAGGTATTCAAAAGTCGTTTCGTCGGGGGCGATGAGGCCGGCGCGGGCACCCGCTTCAATCGACATATTGCAGACCGTCATCCGTTCTTCCATCGAGAGGGAGCGGATGGTGGAACCGCAGAATTCAAAAACACAACCGGTACCGCCGCCGATGCCGATGCGGGCGATCAGGGCGAGGATGATGTCCTTGGCTCCGACGCCGGGAGCTAGCTCGCCTTCGACGAGAACCTGAAAGCTTTTGGAGGGCCTTTGCAGCAGGCACTGGCTGGCGAGCACGTGCTCGACTTCGCTCGTGCCAATGCCAAAGGCGAGAGCGCCGAAGGCTCCATGGGTAGCGGTGTGGCTATCGCCGCAGACAACAGTCATACCGGGTTGGGTGAGGCCGTTTTCCGGTCCGATGACGTGGACAATGCCTTGCTTGTCGTTGAGGAAGCCAAAGCAGGGAATGCCGAATTCCGCTGCGTTGCGCTCGAGCTTTTCGACTTGGCTTTTGGCGATGGGGTCGAGGATGGGCAGATTGCGCGGCGTGGTGGGCGTCGAGTGATCTGTTGTGGCGAAGCTGAGGTCGGGGCGGCGGACCTTAAGACCGCGAGCGCGGAGACCGTCGAAAGCCTGGGCGCTGGTGACCTCATGGACCAGGTGCAGATCGATAAAGATCAGGGCGGGAGCGCCGGGCGGGTTGGCGACAACGTGCGAATCCCAGAGTTTTTGAATGATCGTTCTTGGTTGACTCATGTTATTTATCCAATTGCCTCGCAGATGGCTCGGCCGACTTGTTCGGTGGTGGAGTTTCCTTTGAGGTCGCGAGTGGTGAGGCCGGCGTTGAGCGTGGCTTCGATGGCGGTGTTGACGGTGGTGGCTTCTTCAATCAAGCCGAAGGTGTATTCGAACATGGCGGCGATACTGCCGATGGCACCGAGAGGATTGGCGATGCCTTTGCCGGCGATGTCGGGGGCAGAACCGTGGACGGGCTCGTAGAGGCCAACCCAGGCACCGCTGGGGAGTTGCGCGCCAATGGAGGCGGAGGGCAGCATGCCGATGGAACCGGTGATGACGGAGCCTTCGTCGGAGAGGATATCGCCAAACATATTTTCCATGAGGAGGACGTCGAACTGGGCGGGACGGAGGACCAGTTGCATGGCGGCATTGTCGACAAGGAGGTGGTCGAGCTTGACGTCGGAGAATTCGGGAGCGATTTCGAGGACGACCTTACGCCACAACTGCGAGGTTTCGAGGACGTTTGATTTGTCGACCGAGGTAAGCTTCCTTCTGCGTTTGCGCGCCAGATTGAAAGCCATACGGGTGACGCGGGCGATCTCGGCACGGGTATAGGTCATGGTGTTGGTGCCACGCTCTTCGTCGCCGGACCCGGTGATGCCACGGGGAGTGCCGTAATAGAGGCCGCCGGTAAGTTCGCGGACGATGATCATGTCAACGCCTTCGAGCAGATGATTCTTGAGCGGCGAGGAATCGATCAAGGCGTCGTAGGCCTTGACGGGACGCAGGTTGGCATATACGCCGAGGCACTTGCGGATGCCGAGAAGCCCGGCTTCGGGGCGCATGGCCGGAGGAGCATTGTCGAATTCGGGAAGACCAAAAGCACCCATCAGAGTAGCGTCGGCGGCGAGGGCGAGGCGCTCTGTTTCCGCCGGGAAAGGCGTTCCTGTCTTGTGTATGGCGATGCCGCCGAGCAAGCCTTCGGTGAGGACGAGGTCGTGGCGGAATTTTTGCGCGACGTGGCGGAGGACGCGTAGGCCTTCCGCGGTGACTTCCGTTCCGATTCCATCGCCTGGTAGCGCGAGAACTTTCAATTGCATTTAAGTAACCTTCCCGGCCGCGCTTTCGCACGCCGCTTCGATGAACTCAGTGATCTCTTCGTTGGTGAAGCCTTTTTTGTTGTCGGCCGCATTGGTGAAGCACTGGTATACCATGTCGAGCTGCTCTGGATTGAGTTCGGCAAAGCCGAGCTCTTCGACACGTTTTTTAAGGGCGTGACGCCCGCTGTGTTTGCCGAGGATCAGCTTGCCCTCGGGGACCCCGACGCTCTTGGGGTCGATGATTTCGTAAGTGCTCTTGTTCTTGAGGTAGCCATCCTGATGGATGCCCGCTTCGTGGGCGAAGGCATTGGCTCCGACGATGGCTTTGTTTGGTTGAGGGCCGAAAGTGATGATGCCCGTGAGCATCTGGCTCGCCGGGTAGAGGTGTTCGGTGACGATTCCAGTTGCGTAAGGGTAATAGTCGTTGCGGGTTTTCAGGACCATGACGACTTCTTCGAGGGAGCAGTTTCCGGCGCGTTCGCCGATGCCGTTGATGGTGCATTCGATCTGGCGGGCACCGGCCTTGACGGCGGCGAGAGAATTGGCGACGGCGAGGCCGAGGTCGTCGTGGCAATGAACGCTGACGATGGCAGAATCTCCCAGGAGGCGGACGATGCGGCCGATGCGCTCGCCGTAATCTTCGGGAACCGAGAAACCGACGGTGTCGGGCAAGTTGACGGTGCGGGCACCGGCTGCGACAACGGCGAGGCTGATCTGTTCGAGGTAATCGATGTCGGTACGGGTTGCGTCTTCGGCGGAGAATTCGACGTCATCGACGTACTTGCGGGCGAGTTCGACGGAACGGACCGCATCTTCGAGGACCTGCTCGCGGCTCTTCTTCAGCTTGTACTGCAAATGGATGTCGCTGGTGGCGATGAAGGTATGGATACGCGGGCGCTTGGCTTTTTCGAGAGCGGCAGCGGCCCGTTCGACATCCATTTTAGTGGAACGTGCAAGGGCGGCCACCTGGACCCAGGGAAACGCCTCGCTCACTTTACGGACAGCCTGGAAATCGCCTTCGGAAGCGATGGGGAAGCCGGCTTCCATGATGTCCACACCCAATTCGACAAGTTTTGCCGCCATCCGCAGCTTCTCAGGTACGGTCATGCTGCATCCGGGCGACTGCTCACCATCGCGCAGAGTGGAGTCAAATATGTAGACTCTGGGCTGATTCGACGGCTGTTTTTGGGCCTCCAACATGGGTGCCTCCTATTTGCTCTCTTATTATGTTCTGGCAAGTGCGATTTAGCAAATTTATATTACTCGCGATGGCGATAATAGTTCATAATTAAATAAAAAAGGCTTATCCCATAAGCCAAAGCTAGGAGGATACATGCTTTTACACTCAATGAAGGTCTTTCTCGCGGTCGCAAATGAAAAATCCTTTTCCCGCGCTGCGGAAAAGATGTTGCGGACACAACCGGCGATCTCGCTTGCGGTGCAGCGGCTTGAAGCAGAACTGGAAGAGAAGCTGATAGACCGTTCGGCGAAAGAACTACTACTCACGGATGCTGGCAGGGTAGTGCTTGAATTTGCACGGCGTTTTGAAAATCTTGAAGCAGATATGTACAACTCAATCGCGGAGTTGCGTGACAACTCTTCGGGGCGGCTGACGATTGGAGCCAATGAATCGACCTCGCTGTATTTGTTGAGCCACATTGAGCAGTATCGCCGGCTCTATCCGAAGGTAAAGGTGCAAGTGCGGCGGAGCCTGTCGAGCAAGATCCCGATGCAATTGGTAGATGGGGATCTCGAACTGGGTTTGATTTCCTTCGATCCAGGGGATGAGCGGATTGTCTCGACGGTGATCTATACGGACCGGTTGGTGTTTGTAGTTTCGCCGAAGCATCGGCTGGCATCGCGAACTGAAGTTTCGATTACGGAGCTGGGTATGGAAACTTTTATTGCTCACAATGTTTTGAGCCCGTATCGCGAGATTGTATTGCGCGAGTTTCAGCGGCACCGGGTGCCATTGAACATGGATGTCGAGATGCCGACGGTGGAGACGATACGTCGGCTTGTGCAGCGGAACGAGGGCGTCGCGTTTTTGCCGAAGATGTGCGTGGAGCCGGAGATCGAAGCCGGGTTGCTGCGCGAAATCCCCGTAAAGGAATTGAACGTTGAGCGCAAGATCCGGCTGGTGTATCCGATGCGCCGGACGCTGAGCCATGCGGCGAAAGCGTTTTTGGAACTGGTTGAGAAGGATGCGGCTCAGGCCGTGCCGGTGGTTGCGTAGCACTTTAGAGACAGTGCGGATGCATGGGGTTGATTCGGGCGTGAGCTGGCCCGTTTCTAACGGATGGTGTCTGTCATTGGCTTAGTTTTAGGGATGAGTGTTGCTCCTTCCGTTGTGGATAGAAGTGCGAGCGGCGTTTTTGCCGGGCACCGAGTTTGATGGTTTGCCATGGCGAAATTTCCTTTTCTGTTTGAAATAGAAAAAGCGCGGACACACCATGTGGCTTGCAGGCGCGTTCCCGATTACAGAATGTAGCAAACGGACGAACGGTGTTTGGCGGTGAGTCAGAATCGTTCGGTTTGTTTTCAGCGGATTAGGTGGCGAAAATATTTCTGAAATGTCTGTGACTGCGATTTGCAGGAGCGCCAATTCGACAGGTGGCCGAGTCTGCGGGCGAGTGGATTGGTGAACATTGCGCCGATTGGAGGGTTCTTGTAAATCCAAGCAAGGGGAATCCTTTACCGCATCAGTCTCTATGGGGGATTTCGACTTCCGTATAGCTACCGGGCTCAGCGGCGTTGACTGCGGCAGCGATGCGCTCCAAATGATGCTTGACGTCCGGCCATTGCTGGTTGCCGAGGACGACGATAGCAATCTTTCGCCCGGAGAGATTTTGCTGGAAAAGCATGTTCTTATCCGATGTCAGGAGCAATTCATAACCGGCATCTTCGGCGTGAGCAAGCAACTCGCCGTTCTTGAGTTCATGCCAGCCGATCTGACGGGCAAACGCTACTTCATGTCCGACGAGGCTACGCGCGATGGGGTTGGGCGTGCCGTTGTCGAATAGAATTCTCATCCGTAGGCAGGGGCTTTGTCCAGACTCTGGGTGGCGAAATGCAACACGGCTTTGACTTCCTGTTCGGTGACGTCGAACACTTCGGTGATCTCTCTCACGGATAGGCCCGCTTCGAGATTTTCGAAAATCGTTTGTACGGGCATACGGGTGCCTTTGAGAACCCAGGCACCACTCACCTTACCGGGAATGCTCTCAACGGCAGTACATTGGGACCAATCAAGTTGTGCCATTCGAATCCTTCCCTACATGGTAGCGCCGACACCATTCGGCTTGGTTGCCAGGACTCGATCTCATGCGATCCTGCGCCCTAGCGGCAAAGGCACTTTGATGCGATTCAGGCAATGCACGAAGCCGATATATTCTGGGCGGACCCACCCGTGATCAGCCGCTATCTGGAACCGGTGCATCGCGAGATGCAACCCAAGCTGAGACGGGACGTTCTAATCGAACAGAATGTGCAAGCCGCTGGCTTTCGACAAACTGCTTTACAGCAGCGACAAGGCATCAATCAATTTGGTAAGCCTGCGCGACAGCCTCCGGCGTCATGCCGTCGCGGATGGAATCGTATTGATGGAATGCGCAACTCACTTTGTTGGACGGAATAGAATGCTCAAGATCATCCTCTACGAGGTTCTCCGCACGAAGGCCGACTCGACCATCGCATGGAGACTGAAGTGTTGCGTCTGATAGCCACAAAGCCGCAGAAGGCTTTAGGCTTGAGCCGCGCAGAAACTGTTACCGTGCGGAGCGGCGCGCTACCAGGCGGCCGGATTACGAACGAGATCGCCGTTTTCTGTATGTGCTAATTTGTACCTACAAATGGTTCGCTTCGAATGGGACGAGAGCAAGAATCAAAGCAACCTCATCAAGCACGGAATCGATTTTCAAACCGCCCAGTTGATTTTCGACGACGCGGGCGGCGTCACCTTCATCGAGCGAAGCAATGACGGCGAAGTGCGATGGCACGCGATAGGCTTCGCCGATGGATTGATTCTGCCGGTTGTCGTGCATACCTATTGAGATGCGGGGACCGGCGAACTCATTCGCATTATTCCCGCACGCTTGGCAACCAGCCACGAAAGGAAGCTATATGAAACAGCTCACAGCTAAGAAGCGAGCCGAACTGCTACGCCTCACCGAGAGACCCGACAGGGAGATCGATCTTTCGGACATCCCCGAGATTCGTCAATTCCCTTCGGATTTGGTGATCGGCAAGTTCTACCGGCCGAAGAAGCAAAGCGTAACCATCCGTTTGGATGCGGATCTCGTCGCTTGGCTGCGGGCCTCGGGTGAGGGATATCAAACCCGTGTAAACACGTACCTGCGGCAACTCATGACGAGACAACGGGCGTCGTGAATTATGCCCCTGATTCTCAGGGATCTACTTTGGGCGCTGCGGTCCGGATAGATCCCGCCTTGCCGCAAAGTGTAGAGCGATCAAGTCGGGGCCACGCCTGTTCAGCCGCTGTTGGGACCTCGTGCATCGCGAGATGCAACCAAAGCCGATACAAGACGTTCTTATCAAACTGAATGCGCAAGCCGCTGGCTTTCGGCAAATTGTTTTACGGCAGCGACAAGAAATAAATCAATTTGATAAGCCTGCGCGACAGCCTCGGGCGTCATGCCGTCGTCGAGATTGTCCAACACCACTTGAACCGTCATACGCGGCTCATCCCGGAACACCGGCGACCCGTATGGATAGCGCGGGTCACTCATCGCGAGATCAAATTGCGACCAGTCCATGGGTAGCCTCC
>JBKJSR010000439.1:0-3010 GCA_046594355.1 Bryobacter sp. | reverse complement strand
GGGAGAATCTGCTGAAACTCACTGAAGGAAAGTTGTTCCACACTCACCAGGTTGACCACTACATAAGCGCGAAGGTAGGCCGACAAGCTGCTGGCGAGGGAGCGCGAAAAAGCTTCGTGCAGGACGTAAATCGAGCGGAGCTGATCTTTGGCAATGCGGTCGGGACGGCGGAAATTGTAGGGCTGAGCGCGGCGGGAAAGTTCTGTGCGGCGAGCGTTGGCGCTCGTCTGCTGGAACATATTATCGATTTCATTTTGAGAGAGGACACGAGTGGACATCAAACCTACCATCGGAAAAGCAAAGGCGCGCAATGAGTAGGCCGGTTGTTAAAGTGGGAGTAGAGTGAAAACTTTTCACGTGCAGAATTTCGGGTGCCGGGCCTCGCAGGCGGATGGGGCTGCGCTGGAAGCGAGTCTGTCGGAAAAAGGACTCACCGCAACGGGAGACTTGCGGAACGCGGGGTTGGTCGTATTGAATACCTGCACCGTAACCTCGTCTGCCGACCAGGACGTACGGCGGATCATACGCCAGGTGAAGCGGGAGAATCCGGAGGCCAAAATTCTGGTGACGGGATGTTATGCGCAGCGCTCGCCCGGCGAGATTGCGGGCCTCGAAGGCGTGAGCTGGGTTGTGGGGAACTCACATAAGGGAAGCATTGGCGACATCGTGCTCGAAAGCCCTGCGCCCTATCACGCGGAAGTGCATATAGGCGACATTTTTTCGCAGAGCGAGTTTTTTAGTGCGCCGGTGGAAGGGCCGGCGGGCGATCGGACGCGGCCGAATCTGAAAATTCAGGACGGGTGCAACAATCGCTGTTCTTTCTGTATCATTCCGAGCGTGCGCGGCAAGTCCCGGTCGGCAGACCCAGAGTGGGTGCTGGCGGAAACGGAACGGCTGGCGAAGAGCGGCTATCCGGAAATTGTCCTCACCGGGATCAATCTGGGGCGCTGGGGCCGGGAATGGGGCGGGGGGCGGCAGCTTCCGGATTTGCTGCGGCGGATGCTCGGGGAGACCTCGATACGATCGATCCGTTTGTCGAGTGTGGAGCCGATGGATTTTACAACTGAGTTGCTGGAATTGATGGCGGGCTCGGAGCGGATTGCCAAGCACGTTCACGCGCCACTGCAGAGCGGCAGCGATACGGTGTTGCGGCGGATGTATCGCAAATACCGTCCCAGGCATTATGAAGAGCGATTGCGGCTGGCGCGCGACCTGATGCCGGACGCGGCGATCGGCGCGGACGTGATGGTGGGTTTTCCGGGAGAGACGGAAGCAGAATTCCAGGAGAGTGTCGATTTTATCAAGCGCATGCCACTTACTTATCTGCACGTTTTCACTTACTCAGAACGGCCCGGCACGAAGGCCGTTGAGATAGCGAATCCGGTACCGATGGAATTGCGGCGGGAGAGAAACCGCGTATTGCAGGAAGTAAGTGCGCGCAAGAACCGGGACTTCCGGAGGAGTCTGGTAGGAAAGCGCTTTAGTGGAGTAACAATCAGCGACTTAGGCGTTGTAATTACGACGAACTACGTGCGCGTGGAGTTGCAGCAGCCGAGGCCGAGGCGCGAGTGGATGGAAGTGGAATTAGGCGCGGTGAGCGAGAGGGGAATGCGGGAGGCTTCGCCGCTGCTGGTGCTGGGCTAAACTTCGCGGCGGTTTTCCATACTCTTGAGCATGGTGACTTCATCGGCGAAGTCGAGGTCGGAACCGACGGGGACGCCCATCGCGATGCGCGTCACTTTGAGCCCCAACGGCTTGAGCAGGCGGCCGAGGTAAGCGGCGGTGGCTTCACCTTCAACAGTTGGATTCGTGGCGAGGATGATCTCTTCGATCGAGGCATCCTTCAAACGTTCGAGCAGACTCTTGATCTTCAACTGCTCGGGGCCAATGCCGCGCAACGGCGAAATGGCTCCTTGCAACACATGGTAGAGGCCTTCGAAGTATCGCGTGGTCTCGATCGGAATGATGTTGTGAGAGTCTTCGACCACGCAAATCGAACGCGGGTTGCGGCGCGGGTCGGAGCAAAAGACACAAAGCTCGGCGGCGCTGATGTTGTTACAAACCGTGCAGAGAGTGAGATTATCCTTTACGTCGAGCAAAGCCTGGCTGAGGCGGAGCGCAGCATCGCGGGGAGAGCGCATGACATGAAATGCCAGGCGCTGGGCGGACTTCTGGCCGATGCCGGGAAGGCGGCGGAACTCGGAGATCAGGCGTTCGAGGGGTTCGGCAAAATCAGGCATTAGAACATGCCGGGGGGTAGGCCCATGCCACCGAGCATGGCACCGGTTTTCTTTGACGTTTCGTCGTCGATTTTCTTTGCGGCCTCGTTGAAGGCGGCCAGGACCAGATCCTGAAGCATCTCGACGTCGCCGGCGACCTCGGGGTCGATCTTGACTTCGAGCACGTGCTTCTGACCGTCCATCTTGATGGTGACCATACCGCCACCAGCCCCGGCTTCGACGCGAATGGCGGCGATTTCCTGCTGCAATTTTTCTTGCATGACCTGAGCCTGTTTCATCATGGCTTGCATGTTTCCGGGTAGTTTCATGATTTTTGCCTAACTATTCCTGATTTGACAAGTTTCGCACGGAGTGAACCTTGGCATCCTTAAAAAGCTCCCGATAGCGTTGGACTTCGGGGTTTGAGAGCGCTCGCTCGCGGGTAGCCTCGTCCTCTTCAGCGGGTCTGGACGCAACAGCTTTCGCTTCAGTAATCGAATCGTCCTGAACCACTTCGACCCGCACCATGCGCCCGAGAACGGCGTTAAGGGCGGCGGCGATATCGCGCGATTGCAGCGGGCGGACAAATTCGCGGGGTGCCAGGAATTTGATAACGCCGGAGCTTTCTTCGACCTGCGCGTGCTGCACTGCGTCGGCGGAGAATTTCTTCTTTTGCTCGTTGAGAAGGGCAAGGAGGCGATCCTTGAGCGACGAGCCAACAGGCGACGAGCCAACAGGCGACGAGCCAACAGGCGACGAGCCAACAGGCGACGAGCCAACAGGCGACGAGC
>JBKJSR010000290.1:0-5436 GCA_046594355.1 Bryobacter sp. | reverse complement strand
GCGAAGTTCCTGCACACGGCTTCAGCGCGCCTGGGCTGGAGCGCGCGCGCCACCCACCGTGCGATGAAGGTGGCCCGCACCATCGCCGACCTGGCGGGCTCCGATCGGACCGAGGTCGCGCATCTGGCGGAGGCGGTGCAATACCGGCGGATGGCGGTTGCCGGCGTCTGAGCCTGCATGAAGGCGGTAGGGAGGTGCGGCCCGGCCAGTCAGAGAGCGCCGCGGCGGCTGCATCACCAAACGGGCGTCCATCCCGTCCGCCGTTGAGCTCGTCAACGTACTAGACGCGGGCCGCACCGCCGCGCTCTGAAGCGCGGTACTGACAATGTGCACCAACAGAGCGAAGATCGGATCCTCGAGTGCAACCCACTACAGGGGCGACGCTGCCTCTTCTAACCGCGGTATGTCTGTCCAGAAAATACCGCACGGGTGTGTGGTCTAGTTACTTGGACCCGAGTTATCAAAGTGGCCTAATTACATACCGTCCCGAATTGCCTGGCGCTTAGAATGCTCAGCCTCCAGCAGTTTCCTATGGACCACGCAACGGCACTTCGCTGATGGGCCACGCCGCATTGCGATACCCGACTCCGGGCCAAGGAACAGGTTGCCAAACAAAAATTGCTGCGCTGTCTTGGTCTCCGGAAAGCAAATGGCTTTCAGGGCTTCTCCGACAACCAATGCTGCCGAGGCGGATGCCACGAAAGGCGCCGATGGCTGAAAACCGTCCTCGGCATCGATGCCGATCCCCTTCAAGTCCAGAACGATCGAGCAAATCTTGCGTTTGGCCTTGACCATTTCCCTCAACTGATCCTGGTGCTCCGAGGGCGCTAACTGGACGTCAGCCTCTGTGATCAGACGGTCGCCTTCCATCAATGCGGCAATGGACAACCCCGTCGCCTTACTTTGCTGTTCTAGGACGTTTACCGTCGGAATTTCATAGCTGCAGATTAGACATGCCATGTCGGCGTGGGACAACCGATGCTGCACGACGCCAGCGCCGACTTCGCTAATTCCACCGTCCACTGTCGTCGCCGCCCATAACCGCTGTGTATCGTGACGCGCTCGCGGATCGTCCAGTCCATTGAGAACCAGATCAACGTTCATGGTCTTTAGTTCGGGGGTGGACAAGGCGGTAGCGATCAGATTCTTCTGGCTCGTTACTTTAAGGCGACTATGTTGCTTGAGCCAAAGCGCTAGGCGCGTCGCCTTTGCTTCTCCTACCCAGCCCGTGCGTTCAGTCTGCGTGCATGTTTCCCAGTTCTCGCTGGCGTAGTCCTGTTTGTCCACGACGTGAAGGTTGCCCACTAGCGGCAGTTGCGAGAGCACTAGCGCCACGGCGTTGCCGATGGCACCAGCACCGAACAGGACCGTGTCCGGGAGAAGCACCTCGTTCGCAAGCGGTGGGCCGAAGCCTGAGGGACTGTTGGACAAATCGAACAGTGAAAATTCGACTCGGTCCAGCAGCGGCGCCTTTTCTTCCGAGATCTGAAACACTCGCTTGAAGACCTCGCTCACCCCCAGCGACGCGGCCATGAGCGCGGCTATGGGATTCGGCTGTTTGCACGAAGCAGGTAGTGGTTGTGCGCCCGAACTGACGCGCGCAACCCACCCGTTCGAATTGATTGTCGTCCATGGCAAGCCAGGTCTTGCGCGGCTTCCGACGTTAAGCACTGCAACAGCGGTGCTGAAGTCTGCGTACAAGCCGTAGTTCACGATTTCGATCTGCGATCGGGCCCAGAGCCTATCGCATAGGCCGCGGATTTCAAGTTCAAATTCAGCATCCACGTTGGGCAGCGCCACGGTGAGCCGCCCGACCACCCGGCACAGTAGCCTCAATGCATCTACGAAACACCACCGGCCATTTTCCGTGGCTAGCGTTTCCTCTTCACCGGTCAGGACAACGATACGCGCGTAGACCGTCTCCGCATTGAGTTTTTGGCCTGCCAGTTTGCTGGCCACGCCTAAGATGCGGCTCTTGTCGTGGTCAATTTGCTCGTTCATTGCAGTACCTCCAGTACAAGTCTCGACACACTCAGGGATGAAGCAGCGATGCGGCGTTCTGCTTCCTCGCGCTCCATCCGCCGGTACCCGCCCCTCTCGAACACGTGGACCCCGCAGTGGTCCAATCTGGTGTCGGCAACCTGTGCGTAGTGCGGGCACACCAGCGACAGGTAGTCCGGCACTCGAATGCCGTGGACCTTGTCGACCTGCGATAGGTCGACAAAGCCACCGGGGTGTGAGTGAATTTGGCCAACTAGGTAAACGTTCAGTCTGTCGGCCAGATCGGTCAGGGCGCTCATGCCCGCCAGCGAGATCCTCAGTTGCTGAGGCGCCGTTCTGAAGCCCGGCCCGCGCAGCTCCACCATGTGTGTGACACTGACGCACCCACCGCTTTCGCTTCCCAACCAGAGCGACAAACCTTCATTTCCGCGCCGCCCATGCGGCGCCATAATCTGAATCGATGCAGAAATCAGATCCCGTGGAAGTTTCCATTGAATAGGCATTAGGGACCCCTTCCTTGATATGAGTTGTCCAGGGCAACCTGCAGCTGAATCAGGGCGTACTGCATTGGCAGCTCGATTTCCGGAAAGCGCGTCGCTGCCGACTGACACCACTCGGGATGGAGTTTGTGCCCCTCGGCAGTTAGCTGAATGCAGCTGTCCAGCGATCCTGGACGGAATCCGGCACAGCGTGGCCAAGCCGCCGGGTCGCTTTCGCTACCGGTCTGCATGTTGATGTACTTCAGCGATGGAGGCCCGAAGTAGTCGTCCCAGCGCAGGCGCGCCTTGTAGAGTTGCTCGGGCTCGTTCGCGGGATGCATTACGGCGAACAACCCAAGCGGGACGGAGTCGTCCCGCTCAAGCTGCCATCGCGTTGCAACGTCCAGCGACTGAACCGCCTCCAGCTCTTCTTCGAAAAGAGCCAAGTCCAGTCCGGTGGCCACGCGCTACCCCTGGATGAGCTGCTCGACGAAATCGAGCTTGAGTTCGTGCTCGCCTACCGCCAGCGCACCTAGGGTGACGTCGAGGTCGGTTTGCACGATTCCATTCAGGATGAAGTTGTAGACCTTGGTCCCGCCGTCCACGTTGCCTTCGACCAGTTCGAAGAAGGCGAGGACGGTAGGCTTGAAGTCTTTCAACGTCACCAGGGGGTCGACTCTGTCGACGAAAGGGCGGCGAGCCGCCACGTAGCGGACCTGGACGTTCAGATCCTTTTCTTTGGACGGCACTTTCCCGCCCGCGTCATTTTGCAGGTTCATAGCAATTCCTATCAAAAGGGAGTCATGCCGACTGGCCGAGTCGGCTCACGAGCACGCCTTGACAACGGGGTAGAGCTATGGATAATCGCGGGCGCCAACCTTGGCGAGTTCAATAGCTCGTCACCCGCGGCCGGATGCTTCGGTATTCGGCCGCTTTTTACTTCTTCGTCGTCATCCGTACCTCCTTTTTCTGCTCTGAGTTGTTGACGGTTCAGGCACTCTCGAGCTGGTCCATAAAGTAGGGCTTCACGGAGCCCGCCTCGGAAATCACGTTCGATAGCAGCCGCCAATTGCCAGTGTGGTGGCGCACGCGGCCCGCCACTATGCACGGATGAACGCCGGCCTGCTGCGCGAGTTCGAGCGCATCCTCGGCGCTGCTGGTTTCCTGCACCTTCGAGGTTTTCCACATCCGAGCCGGGATCAGCGCTTCCTGCGCACCCTCATCGGCTTCTTGCTCCTCCTTGTGGCTCGATCGCGTCTTGTCTTCGAGGTTATCCGCGATGAAAAGCCGGCTGGTGTCGAGATGCTTTTGCACATGGACTACCTCGTGCAGCAGTGTGAACCAGAAGTTGTCCAACCGGTCGTGGCGAAGCGTTAGCGCTACGATCGGCATGGCGCCGTCCAGCATGGCCGCTCCGTCTAAATACGTCTTGTTAAAACGGTGCTCCACAACCAAGCAGATGCCATGCTTACTCAAATACTCGTGCGCAAGCCTAGGACCACCATCGAACGATGAAAGCTTGGCCAGATCCCGCAACCATCCTGTGGTGACAACATCCGGTTTGTACCTCGCGCGCGGCGGAAATTTATATGCTTTCTTGATTACACAGGCGCGCCAAACAAGCAACGCATAGTCATCCATAGTGCGCGCGCCGCTTTGATGCAGCGGCGCGCGCAGAAGTGCCGGCATGGCCTTCGTGCTGTACGAGTTGCGGAGAAAGCCCTTTACCAAGTCTTCGGCGTGCTGTTTGAGTCTGCTGACACCAGCCTGGAAATTTGGGAAAAGGCCTCGGTCGTACATCTCCTGCAACGGAAACTTGTCGAACTGATAACTCGGGTCGATTTCCAAGGACTTGTCGTTCACGTCGTCTTCAGCAATTAACGCTGCTGCAGCAATGCCCAGACCCTTGTTCAGGCGCTTGATCATCGCCAGACTCAGTGGGCGCTCTCCTGAAAGGACTTCCGACACTTTGGGCAACGATCCAATGAACGGCACCAGATCTTTGCGCGCCAACCCCTGTTGCTCCATCCGGAACTTGATAGCTTCGACGGGCGTCACCTTGGGGCGAGGAGCCACTTTGCTCTCATAGGAGCTGATCACCAGCTGCAGCAACTCGAATTCGACTTCGGCAGATGTGTTCGGCTTAATGTCAGCATCCATCAGTTCTGACATTTTCTCGACCGCGACACGGTGGTCGCGCTCGGTCTTCAAGATCCGTATTTTTGTCATGCGATCTCCTCGTGATGATCAGATTACTTTTTGGCGCGGATGACTGAACCTTTGGGAGTTCTCGCGTCAGTCCATACTTTCTCGATCAACAGAATTCCTTTCTCGAATTTGGCTTTGACGTCCAGCTTGCAGAAGCCCGCCAAGCTGAACAGGATGCGGTTGGGCGAAACCACTGCGCTGGCGTAGTGTTCGCGGACTTGCTTCGGACCGGTCCATTCCGCTTCTTCCGCTTCCAGTTGCCAAGCAGCCAGAGGAACACGCGAATCTGCATGGTCCCGGACGAAAACGTGAAGCGCGATTAAGTTATAAAGCTGCATGGTTTGTTCCCAACTTTTACGCATCTTAACATTCCCCGCAGGGGAAGCGTAACTTATCAAGTTGTGACAATTTGTGTTTGGGGCTTCTGCTTTCGTTACCAGACGTCGGTCGGAGGAGTGGCAGACCACAGCATGGATCCCGGACCGGGTCCGGGATGACAACTCCACTGCCGCGACCCACACGGTTCAGCCAGAATCCGCGAATGCCCAGCGTCATTGCCGCCCCTGCCACCTACGACCGGCGGCGGGTCGGCTGGCTGTCGCTGGCGCAGCTGATCACCTGGGGCAGCGTCTTCTACACCTTCGCCCTGCTGATGGAACCGGTAGAGCGGGAGCTGGGGCTGACGCGGGCCGAGTCATCGCTGGGCTTCAGCCTGGCGCTGCTGGCCGAAGGGCTGCTGGCGTACCCG